>CAISYZ010000122.1 GCA_903889895.1 uncultured Verrucomicrobia subdivision 3 bacterium
ATCCGCAGACCCGGTTTTTTACCTGCACCCGTTGGATTCGCCGTTTTTTGTTGGTTGGACATAGATGAAAGCCTTTGTTTATGCGGCTTCAGTGTAAGTCAATAACATCAGCTTGTGAAGCTTATTTGGGAAATATGGGATTGAGGAGTTGGCACCGCATACCTGGCAATTGAATCCTCAGGGCATCACCACCGATTCTTTCCCCGCCATGCCCGCCGAAGGCATGATTGCCACCTGCGACCGCCGCCGTGCGCTCGGCCGGGAAGACGTCGGGTTTCTGACGTGGGATCATCCGATGGTCACCGGTGCCATGGAGCTGCTGCTCGGTGCCGAGACGGGTAACTGCGCCTTTGCGATACTGCCGACGGCGAATGACCGGACGATGTTATTGGAATTCATCTTTGTTCTGGAGGCCATCGCCGCGCCTCATCTGCACGCTGATCGATTTCTGCCGCCGATACCGGTTCAGGTGGTCATCAGCCACAAGCTCGTGGACGTCACCGACGCTTTTTGCGACGATGCGTGGGAAGTCAGGCTCCAGAAAGGTTCGCCATACAAGCTGCTGGAAAATGCCGATATCGCCCGGCGAATTCTCCCCGCGATGATCGGAGCTGCCACCAAGCTGGCGGAAGCCAAGTCGGCAACGTTGCGCCAGACTGCCCAGGCAGAGATGCACCACCTGCTGGGCCACGAGGTGCAGCGCCTACAGATGCTCCAACAGGTGAATGACCACGTTCGTCCGCAGGAGATCAAGCTGGCCCAGGCACAGCAAGCGGAGCTGGCGACGGCCCTGCAACAAGCCCGCCTGCGGCTGGATTCCTTGCGCCTGATCTGGAAAGGTCCGCCCGAAGCGCTGCGGTGATTTGATTCGGGCAGCTTTCTCTCTACTCGCCCATCAATTCTGCTGCGTATTTTCCAAGCCTTCGGCCAGGTTCAGAAGCTGTTCCCGGGCCTGCTCAATGTTGAATATGGCCTTTTTGATGTCAGGATTTGGCATTGAGAGCGCACCGGTGGCAATACTCAAGCGGGCGTCGATGTCTAAAAGTTCTTCTTTCATATTGCAGCAGATTTTCGGTCAAGTGGCTGAGGTGAAATTTGTGCTTTTGGGATCAGCCTCGCAAGTGTTCATTTGGGGGCATCAATTGCGACGGGCCAGTCCAGCTGTCCTGGTTGCCAAACAAATATCCACCGCCGAGATTGCCACCCGCCGCATAGTGCCGTATAAACGGGCATGGCCGTTACGGAATTTATTGCCCGCACATTTTACCGGACAGTTGATGCCCTGATGCTATTCCAACGCGTGCCCACGTCATGGTTGGAAGAGCGGGTGCATACCGCCAGCGCCCATGGTGAGCGGCACAAGACTTTCGGCAGGTTGCAGCCGGGTGACGAGATTTGGCGGTTTTCCAACGACCGGGCCAAGGTGCGGCCAAATACGCGCCCCAACGTAAGTTCCACCGCGCGATTGCAGCCACGCCCCAATCCTCCGCCGGCTAAATCACAGCCCTACGAACGAGAACTTCTGCCCGGCAACTTGGCCTATCGAGCAGGCGAGGCTCTGGTGAGGAATGGCAAAGTCATCCGGAGCCGGGTCACGCTGATGAGCTGACCGGGAGCGAAATTCAGCCTCACTTCCCCAGCAAATCGCCCCACGCGCAGCCCAGCGCCTTTTGCAACCGCAGCACTGTGGTCAGCAGGATGTTCACATGGCCGGCCTCGACCTTCTGGATGGTGCGGATGTTCAGATCCACGAGTTCGGCGAGTTTTTCCTGGGTGATTTTGCGGGCCATCCGCACCCGGCGGACACTGCTGCCGAAGGCGCGCAACTGGCTGGCTTGTTTGGCATTAAATGGCACGCCCTATTGAGGCGTAGATTCGACTTGACGACCACGGCATGATGGGGCGTAAACTGGCCCATCCTGTCAACGGGATGATTATGATTCTGATCAAGATCGCCATCGCCCTCGGAGCGGGCCTGGTCGCCACCGCCATCCTTTCAGCGTTTTTGACCCCGGTGATTGGCCTAGCCCTGGGTGCCGGCGTGTTCTGGTTTGTCTTCAACAAAATGTTATGAACCCAAATCTTCCCGTTGGCTGGCCACAAACAGGAGCATTACCGCATGAATTCATTTGAAAATTCGGATCACCCAGTTGACGCCTCCGGCCAGCATCCAACGGATCATACCCTACCGGGACTTTTTGACCAATTTGTCGGTGCCAGCCCGGGTTTGAGCATGGAACCGGGCCATATCGTTGGAACGCCCACCGAGGATGTCAAAGACTGGGTTCACCAGACTACAGACTTCACCTGTGCGGTTGTTTCACAGGAAATGATCCTGCATGAATTTGGCATCAACGTCAGCGAGGCAAGTCTGGTGCATGAGGCTGACGAACATGGCTTGCTCTCCAATCACGGCACGAATCCCGAGGACTTGGGAAAACTGCTGGAACTTCACGGCATCCAGAATCACCTGAATCCACATGGTTCGGTGGCCGACCTCACGAATGAGCTGGCACAAGGACATAAGGTAATTGTCGGGGTTTATGCGGATGAACTTTGGCAACAAGATCCAGTCCAGACCGGCATCAGGGACTTGCTTGGCCTTGACGGGGCCAATCACGCCATCGTGTTGACCGGGTTGGATATGTCCGATCCAGATCACCCCCAAGTCGTCGTGAACGATCCTGGTGATCCTAATGGTGCCGGGAAAGCCTATCCCTTAAATCAGTTTTTGGCGGCGTGGCATGGCTCGGACAATATGTATGTGGCAACGGATTCTGCTCCCCCGCAGTTGGCTGCCCACGCTCTCTTCGGCGCAAATTTCCATCCTGAATTGGGCACCTACATGGACGCCAACTTCTGGGCAACCTTTTTGAAACCATTTATCGGCGCTGGAATTGGTTTTGTAGTCAATCATCGCAATGACATTTGGCCTGAAAATCAATCCGTCAACAACACCGCTTTATCGGACGGCCAAACATCCGGAGAAAAGGGACTGTTTTGAAAGCCACGATCAACGCCGGTGAAATAGATGCAGCCTTGGCGGCCAAGGGGTTTGTTCGGTGGCTGGTGCCGGAGTTGACCCACGAACTAGGTTTTGGGGTGGATGTGGTTCCTCTGACCGCAGATGACCTGGTTAGCCTTGAAGCCGAGGGGTGGGTGACTTCAGACGAGATTCTAAAAATCTACACCTACAGCCGGGCGGCCGCCATCATTCAGCCCTCCTTGTCGGCCAAAGTTCAATCATTGCGCCTGAAGGCCGAAATCCCCAAGCGATTCGAGGAAATTTGCCTCCAGAAACTTTCGGCGGTAGCCCCGATGCCGCTGACATCTTTGTTCCGCAATCCGCCCCCGGCGTTAGCCAAGGCCATTGGCGATGTCCTTACAATCTTCCGGTCAGAGGTTGGTCAAATTCCTCGCAAACATTTTTCCGGCATTCGGTCGGTCGTATTTGAGCATCCTTCGGACCGGGCGGCTCTCGCTACCGTAAAGGCATTGCCGGGCATTGAAACGATGACGGCCAAGGCCGTGGATTTCTTTAACAAATCAGATGCCATGGCGTTGTTGGGCAGCGCGATTCTGGTCACGCCAGGATCCATGCCGCAGATTTACAAAACGCTGGAGGAAGCCTGCGAAATTCTGGATGTCTCCCCCATTCCGATGCTTTATGTAAGATTTGGCCCGTTGGAGTCGCACACGCTGGGAGCAAATGAGCCATACATCGTCCTGGCATCAATTGCGATCTCGCTGTGCAACCGTGACGAACTGCTCTTTTTGCTCGGCCACGAACTGGGCCATATCAAGGCCGGTCACGTTCCTTATCACACGTTGGCCAAAACGATGAAGGATGGTGCGTCCGTGGTATCGGGCTTAACGCTCGGACTCTCCCAATTCGTGTTTGACGCCGCGCTGTCCCCACCTTTGGCGCTGTGGTCACGCCGTTCGGAATACACCGCGGATCGTGCGGGCTTTCTCGTTTGTCAGGACAGGGAGGTTGCCTTGCGGGCATTGATGAAGCTGTCCGGCTATCCGCCGACATTTTACAAGGGAATGCGCACGCCTAGCATTGTTGCCCAAGCGCACCGCTATCGGGACCGGCTAGCCACTCATGCCGCCGACAGGTTCTTCAATGTATCCAATCTTTGGAGTGCATCGCATCCATTTACCGTTGTCAGAGCATACGAACTGCTGGAATGGCTACAGGAAGACGGGGGCGATATTCTAAAGATGACGCCCGGTGAATTGCAAAACTATGCCAATCTGATTGCTGTTGATCCGCATCTGGCCGAATTGCAGCAGGATGTCACGCGCTGCGTTGCGGACTGGGCTCAGGAGAACTTAAAAGTCCATCGCAGCCATGCCCGCCATCTGGTGCGCCAAATGATTCTCGGCACCGCATCGGCCAAAGGCAGTGAGCTAGAGAAGATTCTTCAGATACAATTGACTTTGAGAAAAGTCAGCGCCGATAAAATCGAGCACTGGGTTTATCTGCTGGTAAATCAGCAAGGCAAACCAACCAGAGTTTCCGTGCCGGTGAACCGAGATCCTTCTTGGGACAATCTGCCAAACGCGGTCAGAGAGCAATTCATACGGTCGGGCGAAAGGGAAATAGCCCTTAATCTTTACACGGTCAAATAACTGCTTATGGATCCCATCACAATTGGCATTTGGATAATCGGCATAGCTCTCACAGTAACTTTTTGGCCGTGGATTGTTGATTTCTTTAGCCGGAAATTAATTCCTTGGGTTCGCACCCGGATCTCAACCACCCTTGCCGACTGGATTGAAAGCTTTATCATTTTTGCCGAAAATAAAATCAACCCCGTCCGGCGCTCCGTAAAGAAGTTATGGTCGGTTTTTCACCAGCACGTTCTTGGCAGCAAGATGGAGGTGAGGAAAATTGATGCTACGACAGTTGCCGCCAAGACAACCACAATCATTAAAGATGAAAACGGGAAGTTTTTGCAGTCCACCACCGAAGAAGTGCTTGCCTGGGATGAATTGTCCGAAGCCATCCGTAGCGAGATGAATCGCCAAGGCAAAACCGAAGCGGTTATAGATTTGAAAAAAACGGCTGAAGAGAAATTCCGCGAATCGGCTCAGAAGCAAGGCATGGAAATGGAGTTGACCGCATGAGGGCAGAAATATTATCAACCAGCATTTCAAAGTTCTGGCCAACGAGCATTTTCGAGTTACTCGGAACATTGGTGGTCATTGCGCTACTTTTATGGTTTGTTTGGCGCAGGATCAAATCCGCTCCGCCGTCTTCGCCAAGTGAGTCCGAGTCTGATAAATATGCTCGCAATTTGATTGATGATATGGCTCGTGAGGTGTCAAAGAAGTTCAATATGTCCGGTGCGGTGTTGAGCCAAGAGTTACAGGCTTGTCGCGAGCGCAAGCCTCTCGGAAATAATCCAATCGCAAATTCAATCGCGCCACTGCGGGTGGAGTGCGCCGTCACAAAAATCGCGGCCAATCGGATTGGCGTCCGCGTGCAAATGCTGTGCCAGCAGAATGGGCAGGCGGTTATCACGTCAATTAACCGTGAGTGTTTCTGGGATGGGCTGCCCCGGGAAATTCGCAGCGAGTTTATCAAGACGGGGCAAACAGAATTGCATTACATCCTTTGCGAACTCGTGAGAGATGATCAAACCAAAACAAACGCATGAGATTTATTTTCGACGTCGCAGTTGCAGTGGTTGGCTACTTTCTTGCCGACACGGTGATAAAAGCAACAACCGACAAACACATTCACGAGCATATCTTTCAATGGTGGTGTGAAATGCGTGATTACCTCAACCGGTGGCTTGCGGTAAACACCCATCTGGGTATTCGCACGGTGGGCGTAGTCATTCTGGATAAAATTGACAATTTGGCGGTGGGGACTGTAAACGGCGGTTGAAAAGTGCGGCGGGCGGCGCTCGAAAAGTGCTGCACCTTCCGGGCAAAGAAGACTGTTTTTTCAGGGTTTCGTCAAGCTGTTGATTCCGCTTCGAGGTAGAAGCAGCAGGAGGGGGAGCTTCGA
>CAISYZ010000123.1 GCA_903889895.1 uncultured Verrucomicrobia subdivision 3 bacterium
GGACACCGTGCCCGTCTGCATTACGGTCAACAGCAGTTCGCCCGGCGTCTCAATGATGACGCGCGGAAGCAGTGGCGCAAACGCCTTGTCGCGGGCCGCTATCCGCCAGCGGTGTTGATTGGCTCCCGACTTGGAGTTGGTAAGGGATTCTATGGCGGTCTGCCAGGTCCGGGTGGTGACGCTGGAATCGGTTCCTGACAGATACGCTTTGGCAATCTGAAGGTTCAGTTGGGGCTGGCGGGTGGATTCGTTACGGGCGTTTAGCACGGACACCGCATCGGCGCGATTCTTGGTGTGAAGACTTTCCTGTTTTTTTGACTGGGTGTCTTCGAGGTAAAACATGCCGCCGCGTTTCCGGCGGTAGAGAATAAAACGACGTTTCATAGGTTCAGACTTTTTTGTCCGAAGCTATGCGAAGGCGCGTGGCTGGTGGTGTATCAGCTACACAAAACGGGCGGATAATCCCGTCATTCCCAGTGGTTGCCGGTTGGTTCCGGGGTGGTGCAAAGGTTCTACCCCGATAGTAATTTCACTGGCACTTTCACTGGCACTTGCCTCCTCTGGATTCTGCAAATAACTGTATTTTAACAGCTTGGATTTGGAGGCGGGAGTCGGAATCGAACCGACGGATGAGGCTTTTGCAGAGCCCTGCCTTACCACTTGGCTACCCCGCCGTGAAAGGTTGAACACGATAAATTTGTTTTGCCATCCGTGCAAGTTCAATCGCAATTCAATCATTAAAACCAAGTTTACACCGGTGCCGCCACAATTCTTTCGGTTTAAAAATTCCGGCGGGCGTGATGATGCCAGTGATCAGTTCCGCCGGTGTCACGTCAAAGCCGGGATTGCGGGCACCGCTCGTCGGATTAGCTATACGAACATATTCGCGGCGGCCGGTTTTAGTCACACCCCACGCACCAAGAACTTCGCCTTCATTCCGCTCCTCGATGGGAATGTCAAAACCACTCTTTAAGTTCCAATCAATCGTTGAATGCGGAATGGCGACGTAAAAAGGAATTTTGTGGCGCGCAGCTAGAACCGCTTTGGTGTAAGTGCCGATTTTGTTCGTAACCTCGCCGGTGCGCCCAAGCGTGCGGTCACTGCCGACGATTACCAAATCAATTTCTCCGCGCTGCATCAAATGGCCGGCCGCATTGTCGGCGATGATCTGGTGCGAAATTTTTTGCTGCGCCAATTCCCAGGCGGTGAGCGAGGCGCCTTGCGAGCGGGGGCGGGTTTCGTCGCAATACACGTGAAACTTTTTGCCCTGCGCCTGCGCGGCATACATTGGTGCGGTGGCCGTGCCCGTATCTACAAACGCCAGCCACCCGGCATTGCAATGCGTCAAAAGTTTCATGCCATTGCAAATCAATTTCGCGCCATGCCGGCCGATTTCCTCGCAATGCCGGGCGTCTTCGTTCGCAAATTCCTCGGCGGCGGCGAGCGCGAGGAACTGGCGTTCAGCCACCGTTTTCCCGGCGAGCATCTTGCGACGCACATCGTTCATCGCGTTGACCGGATCAACGGCGGTGGGGCGGGCATCAGCCAGCGTTTGATAGACCGTCTTGACGTGCGTGGAAAACTTTTTCAAGTCGCCGCCGCGAAAGGAAAGTGCGCCCTGGGCCAAACCAAAGGCCGCCGTGGCCCCGATGGCGCCGGCACCACGCACCACCATGTCGGTGATGGCGCGCGCGGTCTCGCGAAAGTTTTTCGTGCCGATGATTTTGAATTCGTGCGGCAATAACCGCTGCTCGATGAGGCGGACGGAATTTTTTTTTGCGTCAAAGCTGACGGTCCGGAAATGCTCGGTGCGTCCGCGCAGGGTGACGTTCATTCGTCGTTCTTGGTTTTGAGTTTCTGAATTATCTCCTTAATTTCGCTAAAGGCCGGCAGAGCGCGCAGCTTTTTCAGGTCGGGATCCTTGGCCAGCCATTTGAAATCCCGGTAACCAAGTTCTATGGCGCGATTGAGGGCGAAGAACGCGCGGTCAAATTCATCCGTGAGCGAGTAGCTACACGCGAGATTGTAAAACACCAGCGGATTGGCAGGTTCCAGTCGTGCCAGCCGTTCGTCCACGTGCAGACCCTCGCTAAAACGCCCGCGTTGCGTGTAGTGGTCGCCGAGTAGTTGCAGCGCGTCCACATAATCCGGATCACGGCGGACCAATCCCTCCATGAACTGAATCTTGGTGTCCAGCTCGCGCTGTTCCGCGCTGGACAATTTTTTGTTGGTGCTGCTTTTGGCCGGCATACGACAAAGGATTTTTTCCGACGAGGCGCGGCAAGTCAAGCGGGCGGTGAATTATTTGATGGAATATTGTCCGCCAGAATCATTACATTGAGTTTGTTCTTATGAAATGTTTCGTCACCGGCGCTTCCGGCTTCATCGGCTCCAACCTGGTTCAGGAGCTGCTGGCGCACGGACATCGGGTCAAGGTGCTCCTCCGGCCCGGCGCAAATGAGCGCGGCTTGCAAGGTTTGAAATACGAACGCGTGACTGGTGATATATTTGACCGTTCGCTGCTCCTGCGGGAAATGGAGGGCTGCGACTGGTGCTTCCACGCCGCCGCGAGCTACCAGCTTTGGATGCGCAACTATGCCGCGATGTATCAGACCAATGTCGAGGGCACACGCAATGTCCTCGAAGCCGCTGGCAAGGCTGGCTGCAAGAAAATTGTCTACACCAGCACCGTCGGCTGCATTGGCGTCCCGTTGCCGGTAAATGGAAAAATCACCCCCGCCAGCGAGTCAGAAAAAATTCCCGACGACCAGTTGTTCTGCGATTACAAACGCTCGAAGTTTCAGGCTGAAGGGGTCGCCATTGAACTTTTTCGCAAAATCGGGCTGCCTGTCATCATCGTTAACCCTTCCGCACCCATCGGCCCCGGCGATGCCCGCCCCACGCCGACCGGGCAGATCGTCGTAGATTTCTTGAATGGCCGCCTGCCCGCCTATCTGGAAACCGGACTCAACTGGGTGCATGTCCACGACGTGGCCGTCGGCCACATTCTTGCGGCGGAAAAAGGCCGTTTCGGCGAGCGCTATATTTTAGGCAACCAAACGGGCAATCTCACCCTCCACCAAACCTTTGCCCTGCTGGAAAGAATTTCCGGCGTTCCGGCGCCAAAAAAGCGCATCCCCTATTGGCTCGCGCATCGCATCGCCGAAATCAGCGAGTTCGGCGCGTATTTCACCGGCAAACCGCCGCGCGCGACCTTTGCCGGCGTGCGGATGGCCAAGCATAAAATGTGGTTCGATTCCGGCAAGGCCATCCGCGAACTCGGCCTGCCGCAGACCTCGCCCGAACAAGCCTTTGCCGACGCCGTCACCTGGTTCCGCGCCAACGGCTATGTGAAGAAGAAGTGAACGGCGGCAGCGGCAAAATTTGAACGGAGCGCAACTGTGTCGCAGACCAGCCACATTCCAATCAATCAGCCGCGGGCCGACCGTTTCCTCTATTTGCCAAGCGTGGCTGCGGCACTGGCTGTCGGATGGCTGTGGGATTGGACGCAAGCGCGCTGGCGCACCGGCTGCCTCACCTTTCTCGCCGCTTCGCTGTCATGGTATGGCTGGCGTTCTTGGGATTATTCAAAGACGTTTCTGAGTGAAACTGCCCTTTGGAAAAACGTCCTCGTTGTAAATCCAAAATCATACCGCGGCTATGCTAACCTTGCCGCCAACGCCAATAATTGCGGTCAACCACAAATGGCATTGGAAATCGTTGAGAAATCTCTCGCCATACACCCAACTTATCCTGAGGGCTGGGTCATCAAGGCGTATGCCTTGGAATCACTAGGAAAGCTGCCAGAAGCCGAGACCTTTTACCGTCGCGCCATTGAATCAGGCGGTGAAGACCCGCGCTGGCTGTATTTGCTTGCGGATTTGCTCCAGCGTGAAAAACAGTTTGGCGAGGCGGAGATTTATTATGACCGGATTGCACAACTGCGGCCAAATTATTTGGAAGCGCGTTACGCCGCCGGCCTCCTGGCCATCCAAATGAACGAACCGGAAAAAGCCGAAGCCCACATGACCGCAGCATTGCAAACCGACCCCTCAAATAAACAGGCGTGTGAGATTCTTGAAATACTCCACCGGCAGCACTAATCCCTTATACCATAAAAATAATCTCAAAATCTAATGCTGACGACGCGTTGATCGCTGGCTTTAAAACTTGCCTTAGCTGGCAACATTGTGAAAAATTTCACGAAGTATTTTATGGCACACGTCAAACTGCACATACCGGGACCGGTCGAGGTGAGCGAAAAAACCTTCAAGGCTTTTTGTTCGCCGATGATCGGTCATCGCGGCCAAGGGTTCAAGGACCTCTACGCCAAAATCCAACCGCAGCTCCAGACGCTGCTGTCCACCAAGCAGCTTGTCTATATCTCCACGTCCTCCGCGTGGGGCGTCATGGAAGGAGCCGTGCGCAATCTCACCCAGAAGAAGGTGCTGAACTGTATGTGCGGCGCTTTTTCGGACAAGTGGCTCGATGTCGCCAAGAAATGCGGCAAGCAGGCCGAGGCGCTGCAGGTGGAATGGGGTTCCCCCATCCGCGCCGAAGCAATCGACAAGCAGCTCGCCACCGGCGAATTCGATTCGCTGACGCTGATTCACAACGAGACGTCCACCGGCGTGATGAGCCCGTTGGCGGAAATCGCCGCGCTCAAGAAAAAATATCCGGATGTCATGTTCATCGTGGACGCGGTCAGCTCGATGACTGCCGTGCCGCTGAAGTTTGATGAACTGGGCATTGACGTGCTGCTAGCCGGCACGCAAAAAGCGTTCGCCCTGCCGCCCGGCACTGCGGTGTTCGTGGCGTCGCCCGCCGCGCTCGCCAAGGCGGCGACCGCGAAAGACCGGGGTTATTACTTCGACTTCGTGGAGTTCCAGAAAAACGCCGAGCAGAGCATGACGCCCAGCACGCCGAGCATCGGCCACGTGTATGCGCTGTCATCCAAACTCGACGATTTCTTCGCCGAAGGTTTGGAAGCCCGCTATGCACGCCACGCCAAGACGAACCAGATGACACGCGACTGGGCTGCGAAGCACGGCTTCAATCTGTTTCCGGAAAAAGGTTTCGAATCCATCACGCTCACCTGCGTCAGCAACGGCGCGCGGCCCGGCGGTCGCACGGTGGACGTGGCCAAGTTGCAAAAACTCGTCAAGGATCAAGGCTTCCTGATTGACGGCGGCTACGGCAAAATCAAGGGCACCACGTTCCGCCTCTCGAACATGGGCGACGAAACCGAGGCCACGATGAATCAGCTCTACGCCGCGCTCGATAAGGCGATGACTCAACTGTAATTCACCGCAATAATTCTCAAACCGGCGATGGCGCAAGCTGTCGCCGGTTTTTCCATGCGTGTGTTTAGCACGGTGCGCGATTAAAATTTTCAGTATATGTCCGGCGATTACCAACTCGTGCAACTGCGCAACGGCTCGCAGACGTTGTTCTCCGCCAGCTATGGCGAAAAAATGCATCCCGGCCTCGGCCCGATGGCGGAAGCGGAGCTGCTTTACGTCCGGCAATTGCAAATCTGTAAACGCCTGAAAAGCACGGCGGAAGAATTTGTGGTCTGGGACATCGGCCTCGGCGGAGCGGCGAACGCCATTGCATTGCTACGTGCCACGCGGGAGATTACTGGCCGGTTGCGCATCGTGAGTTTTGACAATTCCGCCGAGCCGCTGGCATTCGCGCAGAAAAATGCGGCGGCGCTGGCTTATCCCGTCGGTTACGAGACGCAACTGGCGGAGTTGCTGGAGAATAAATCCGTGACCTTTCAAAGCGGAAACCTTGCCGCGACTTGGGAGTTCCATCTCAGCGACTTTCCAGAGTTGTTGGCAAGTTGGAGTTCGCGCATTAGCGTGCCAAGGTCAGACAAGCTAAAACTTGAACTCCCCAGCACCCCGCACGCAATCTTCTTCGACGCCTTTTCGCCGGCCAAAAATCCGGCGATGTGGACGCTACCGGTGTTTGAAGCTCTTTTTCGCACGCTCGACCCAGCGCGGCCGTGCGCGTTGACCACCTATTCGCGCAGCACACTGGTGCGCGCCACGCTGCTGCTCGCCGGATTTTTTGTCGGCGTCGGCCATGCGACCGGCCTGAAAGAAGAAACGACCATCGCCGCGAATTCCTTAAACCTGCTGGCCGAACCGCTGGGCCAACGCTGGTTGGAACGAGCATTGCGCTCGGACTGCGCGGAACCGCTTCGCGAAGCGGTTTATGCGCGCACGGCGTTATCGCCGGCAACCGCAAACCAACTGCGAAAGCACCCGCAGTTTATCAGCCCGTCTTAAAACTTGGTTCCACATTAGAAAAGTGCGAACAGCGGTTCTTAATTTTCATCCACCTCGCGCCACGGCATACTGTGACCGTTGTCCATGGAACTCACCGAAAAACTGCTCGCTGAAGTCGCTGGCTGGGAAGCGATGAAGCGCGCCCGCGCCTATCTAGCGCAAGGCCAGGTAGCAAGTTCGTATTGGTCCCCGCCATTGCTGCGAGGCGTGGTGCAAACGGAAGGCATGACGTTCCGAGCCTCGTTGGTCATCAACAATTCCGTTGATATCGAAAATCTCTGCAACTGCCGGGAGGCGCGCGAATGGGGAAAAATCTGCGCGCATGTCGTCGCCGTCGGGCTGCACTGGTTGAATGCGCAAATAAAAGAAACTGCGGCTAATCCAGCCAAACCACACCCTGCCCCGCCCATAAAAAAAACTCCCGCACTCTTGCGAGATGTTGCCGGCGAAGAAGCGGAACTCGTCATCATCCTGCCGCCGAATTTCGACCAGGCACTCGCTCGTGGCAAGGTGATGCTGGTGCTGGAAGCGAAGTGGGGCGGCGGGCGGTGTCCGCTGAACGCACTGCCCAAAGGCCGCGCGTTTGCTTTTTCACCGGCCGATAATGCGGTCATCGAACAACTCGAAATTTTTACGAATGGCGAGACGCCAGCGCTATTGCAGTTGGACCCAAAAGATTTTGCCACACTCCTTCCATTGCTGGTTGATTATGAAAATGTCACACTGGGAAAAACCATCGCGGTGAAAATCAGGCGGACGCCACTGAAACTGCCGTTGCGCGCCATGCTGGAGCCGAATGGAGAAATCGTCCTGTCATTGAAAGAAAAGTCTTCGGAGCTCGCGCTGGCCGGCGATTGGGTATGGCAAAATAATTCGCTGCAGCCGCTCGGTCTGCCGGCGGAGCTGAAAGAGATTTTCCGCGCGCCAGTGCGCGTGACGCGCCCGCAAGTGCCACAGTTTTTGGCTCAACAATGGCCGCGGTTGGCGGCGGATGGCTTGGCAGCCAATTTCAAGCTTGAAGATTTCACGTTCGAACCGCAGGCACCGCGTTTTCTGCTCACGCTCAAAGGCGGGCTCACGCAGTTGAGCGCGCTGCTGCAATGCGCCTACGGCTCACGCATCATGACCGTCGGCGTGACGGCGACCGATGAAAACATTTGGCTGCCCGATCCCGACGTGGCGACGCGCTATTCCACCCGCGACTTCGCCGCCGAGCGCGCAGCGCTGGGCCGATTGCAGCGCAGCGGGTTTTCCAGTCCCGACGCCAGCGGAAAACTGCAACTGGCCGGACAAAATTCCGTGCTGAATTTTCTCGCGCGGGTATTTCCAAAATTGCAGCACGAATGGAGCGTCACGTTGGATGAACAACTGGAAAACCGCACGCTGAAAAATCTTGAGCGCGTCGAGCCGCAGTTTCAAATCACGTCCTCCGGCGTGCAATGGTTTGATCTCGGCGTCGTGTTCGCGGCGGGCGGCGGCGAAACTTTTTCGGCGGCAGAGATTCACCGGCTGATTTTGTCGGGACAGAACCACACCCGGCTGAAAAACGGAAAAATGGTGGTAATTGACACCGGTGCGGTGGAGGAATTGCAGGAAGTTTTACTCGACTGCGCGCCGCAACAAAACGCCGCGGGCTATCGCATCAACAACACCCAGGCCGGTTTTCTCGAAGCTACGCTGCGGCAGCACGCGGATTGGAAAGTCCAGGCTCCGGCAGCTTGGCGCGACCGGGCGGCGAAGCAAAGTGGCGAGGCCAAACTGGAATGTCCGCCGCTCGGCGAACTTGAAAATGTTTTGCGGCCTTACCAAAAAGAAGGCGTGGCGTGGCTGCGCTTTTTGCGCGCAAACGGCTTTGGCGGAATTCTCGCGGACGAAATGGGCCTTGGAAAAACCCTGCAAACATTGGCGTTTTTTAAGACATTGCGGAGTGCGGAATGCGGAGTGCGGAGCAATTTGCCAGCCGCGCCCGCCGTCAATCCGCAATCCGCAATCCGTAGCCCGCACTTGATTGTTTGCCCGACGAGCCTGGTGTTCAACTGGGCGGCCGAGGTAAAAAAATTTACGCCTGAGTTGAAAATTCTCGCGCTGCATGGGCCGGAGCGGCACGCACGATTTGATGAAATCGCCGACAACGACATCGTCGTGACGAGCTACGCGCTAATCCGCCGTGACGCGGAAAAATATCGCGGTCTGGAATTCGACACCGTCGCGCTCGACGAAGCGCAGCACATCAAGAATCGTCAGACGCAAAACGCGCAGGCGGTGAAAGCGGTGCGCGCGAAACATCGGCTTGTGCTGACCGGCACACCGCTGGAAAATTCCGTTTTGGATTTGTGGTCTATTTTCGATTTTCTCATGCCCGGTTATCTCGGCACCGCGAAAGATTTCCGCGAGCGTTACGAATTGCCCATTGCGAAAGAGAAAAGTGCCGAAGCGCAGGCGCGGCTTGCGCGGCGGTTGCGACCGTTCATGTTGCGGCGTTTGAAAAATGAGGTCGCTGCGGATTTGCCGGCGAAGATTGAGCAAGTATCATTCTGTGAACTGACACCGGATCAGCGCAGCGTTTATCAGCAGGTGATTGAGGCCAGCCGCAAGGAAGTGCTGGAAGCCGTTGGCGCGCAGGGCCTGGCCAAGAGCCGCATGGTGGTGCTGACCGCGCTGCTGCGGCTGCGACAGGTCTGCTGCGATTTGCGGCTGTTGAAACTTGAGAAGGTGAATCCGGCCAATGCGTCGGGCAAACTGGAGCTGTTCGGCGAACTGCTGGAGGAAGTCATAGACGGCGGCCATCGCGTGCTGGTGTTCAGCCAGTTCACCGGCATGTTGTCGCTACTGAAAGAACGGCTGACGGCGGAGAAAATCGAGTTTTGCTATCTCGACGGTTCGACGACAGATCGCGGCGCGGTAGTGGAGCAATTTCAGAAGAATGGCGCTATTCCTGTTTTTCTCATCAGCCTGAAGGCCGGCGGCGTAGGTCTGAATCTCACGGGCGCGGACACGGTGATTCATTTTGATCCGTGGTGGAATCCTGCCGTCGAGGATCAGGCGACCGACCGCGCGCACCGCATTGGGCAAACGAAAGTCGTTACCAGCTACAAACTAATCACACGCGACACAGTGGAGGAAAAAATCCTGACGCTGCAAAACCGGAAACGCGAAATCATTCAGGCGACGATTGGCGGCGAGGAGGCGTTTGCCGCAGCGCTAAATTGGAACGAGATTCAGGAACTGCTAGCTTAAATGGAGGCAACGATTGAATTTGACCAGAGATAAGGAACCAGTGTGAGCAGATTGTGCGGCAATTTTTCCGCCTAACCCAGAGAGCAGCCCAAGCCAATTTTAAGGAGTTTCCCCGACAGAATCAAAATGAGCCGAAGCCGTCTTTGAAGCTAAAACGAGCGCCTTGAAGCGCCAACTCGCGCGAGGCTCCAGCACTTGGTGGTAATCCGTCGCTTCGCCTACCGGCACTTGGTTGGTATCCGTGAGCCCGAGCACCAGCTTAACGCCAAAGCGCTGCCGTTCCGACAGGTTGCGCACTTCGCCTGTGACATACATCAGTGAGCTGCCCACGGTTTTTTCCAACTTGATAGCGGTGATGGAAAATTCATTTGTCAATATTTCATCACGCGGAGATTTTGTTGCCACCTGATTCGTCACCAACTTGGAAGAAACAGGCCGAATTGCAGTTGCCGGTTTTCTGACAAAAACAAAGACTGCCAACCCGGACGCGAGAACCAAAACCATCAGCATTAATCCGGCTGATAAAATGCGCGACCGAGGGAGTTTTGCGACCAAAACCGTTGCGACCAGTTTCGTCGGCTGGCCGCAATGTGGGCAGTCAATCACCTCGCCCACCGCGTCAGCAGGAAACTCGAGATGGCCGCCACACTGCGTGCATTCGCTCTTGATAAATTTATTAATGGACATTTGTTGCTATTGAGACGACAAATTATGCGAAACCAACAGTTCGCCTTAACCGTCATATCAGACAAAGCTATGAACCAGGACGATAATTACAAGTCGGAACACTCCGTGCATCTGGAAGACCACTTCCTCACCCGCCGCCAGTTTCTCCAGCGCGCCGGCATGGGCTTCGGCGCTTTGAGCCTCGCGGCACTGTTTGGCGAAGGTCTATTGTCCAATATCGCACATGCCGAAGCCGAGGCGACGCTACTACCCAAGGTGCCGCCGTTTCCAGCCAAGGCCAAGCACGTTGTCCATGTCTTCGCCCAAGGCGCGCCGTCGCATGTAGACACCTGGGACCCGAAACCGGCGCTGACGCGGATGGACGGCAAGGAAATTCCCAACATGAACGGTGTGGGATATGGGTCGCCATTCAAATTCACAAATCGGGGCAAAGCCGGCATCGAAGTCAGCGAAGTTTTTCCGCAAATGGGCGATATGGTGGACGACCTCGCCGTCATCCGCTCGTGCTACACCGACATTCCGGCACACGAAGTTGCTACCATCATGATGAACACTGGCTCGCGCCTTGTCCGGCCAAGTCTCGGTTCATGGGTGCTTTACGGTCTCGGCTCGGAAAACCAAAATATGCCGGGCTTCATTTCGCTGCGGCCTGGTGGTGCGCCGCCCGGCGGCACGTCGAACTGGCAGTCCGCTTTTCTCCCGGGTCTTTATCAGGGCGTCAGCATCAACACGAAAGTGCCCACGCTGAATCAGTTGATTGAAAATATCCGTAATCCGGTCACGCCGTTGGAAGAGCAGCGCCGGCAACTCGATTTGGTCCACAAACTGAACGAAATCCACAGTCAGAATTTGCAGAAGGAAGCGCAGCTCGAATCGCGGCTGGAGGCTTTTGAAATGGCGTTCAAAATGCAAACCGAGGCGACGGATGCATTCGACTTAAGCAAGGAGCCGCAGGGCATCCGTGAGCTGTATGGCCGCAGTGCGCAAGGCAACCAGATGTTAATCACGCGCCGGCTCATCGAGCGCGGCGTGCGGTTCGTGCAGGTCTGGGCCGGCGGCTGGGATCATCATCAGGATTTGGAAGAACGCCTGCCGGAGCGCGCAAAGGATATTGACCAGCCGCTCGCGGCATTCATTAAGGACTTAAAACAGCGCGGCCTGTTCGATGAAACCCTCATCGTTTGGGGCGGCGAATTTGGCCGCAAGCCGACGCGCGACCGCAACGGCGGCGACAATCCCGGCCGTGACCACAACGCGAAGGCGTTCAGCACCATTCTCGCCGGCGGCGGCGTGCGCGGCGGCATGACCTACGGCGCGACGGATGAATTCGGCAATGCGGCGATTGAAAACAAAGTCCACGTCCACGACTTGCACGCGACGATTCTCGCGCTGCTCGGTTTCGACCACAAAAAACTCACTTATCGCTACAACGGCCGTGATTTCCGGCTGACGGAAACCTACGGCGAAATCATCAAGCCAGTCATCGCATGAAAACGATTCCGCTTCTGGCCATTTTGCTGCTCGCGAATTACAGCCGCGCGTCAGCCCAGGAATTGACACCGGCCCAGACGGATTTTTTTGAAAATCACATCCGGCCTATTCTCGCCGACAAATGTTACAAGTGTCACAGCACACTGGCGGAAAAAATCAAAGGTGGCCTGCTGCTCGACAGCCGCGAGGCGTTGCTCAAGGGTGGTGATTCCGGCAAAGCCATCGTCCCCGGCGATCCCGAAGCCAGCCTGCTCATCAAGGCGGTGCGCTACACCGACCCGGATTTGCAGATGCCCAAGGACAAAAAACTTGCCGATGATGAAATCGCCGCGCTGGAACAGTGGGTGAAAATGGGCGCGCCCGATCCGCGCACCGCCACCGCCGACCAGCGCAAATGGAGCGACAATAAAACCAACCATTGGGCATGGCAGCCCATCAAACGCGTGGCAATTCCCGAAGCCAGCGATTCCGACTGGTGCAAAACGCCGGTGGACAATTTCATACTCGCCAAACTGGACGAAAATGGTTTGAAGCCCAATCCGCCGGCGGACAAACGGACGCTAATCCGTCGCGCGACGTTTGATTTGATCGGTCTGCCGCCGACGGTGGAAGAAGTTGAGGCTTTCGTAAATGACAATTCATCGGATGCTTTCGCCAAGGTGGTTGACCGCTTGCTCGCATCACCGCACTACGGTGAACGCTGGGGACGACATTGGCTCGATGTGGCGCGTTACAGCGACACGAAAGGCGCGCCGCGCCGCAACACCGAGGACAACGTCAATCCATTTGCCTGGACCTACCGCGATTATGTCATCCGCAGTTTCAACGAGGACAAACCTTACAATAAATTTATTATGGAGCAGCTCGCCGCCGACCGGCTGCCCTCGACCCAATACAATCCGGCGAGTCTCGCCGCGCTTGGCTTCCTCACTACCGGCGACCATTTCATGGGGATGCAGAATGACATTATAAACGACCGGATTGACGTGACTTGCAAGGGTTTTCTGGCGTTGACGGTGACGTGCGCGCGCTGCCACGACCACAAGTTCGATCCCATTCCACAAAAGGATTATTATTCGTTGCGCGGGATTTTCGACAGTTGCACCGAGCCCAAAATCGAGCCGGTCATCGTCAGGGTAACTGATTCCCTCGCGTATCAAAGCTACGCCCGCCAGCGCGAACAACTGGCCAACAAGGAATTTGAACTGGAGTCCAGTCTGCCCAAGCTGCGCCGTGCGGAAGACCGCGAGGCATTCAAAATGGCGCAACGCGATTTGCGCGAAACGGAGCACGCCATCAGTGAACTTGAACTGACCAATCCCGCCGCGCCGTCGCGAGCGATGGTTTTGGAAGATACAATGAAAGGCCACGATTCGCCGGTGTTCATCCGCGGCGAGGCTGGGAATCGTGGCGAAATCGTGCCACGCCGGTTTTTGCAGATGCTGTCTGCGCCGGTGCGACCGGTTTACACCAACGGCAGCGGCCGGCTGCAACTGGCGATGGCCATCGCGAGCCCGAACAATCCGCTAACGCCGCGCGTGATGATTAACCGCATCTGGTTGCATCATTTTGGCGCGGGCTTCGTGCCGACGCCGGATGATTTCGGCATGATGTCCGACCCGCCGAGCCATCCGGAATTAATTGATTATCTGGCGATGAATTTAATGACCAACGGCTGGAGCATCAAAAAAATCCACCGGCTCATCATGCTGTCGAGCGTTTATCAGGAAAGCAGCACCGACAATCCGCGCTACGCGGCGATTGATCCCGGCAACCGCCTGCTCTGGCGCGCAAACCTGCGGCGGCTGGAATTCGAGCCGCTGCGCGATTCGCTGCTGGCCATCGGCGGCATCCTCAATACCAATTTGTATGGCCGGCCGGTGGACCTGCGGCAGCATCCGGAATCCAACCGGCGCACAATTTATGATTTCGTGGACCGCGCAAACATCCCCGATGTGCTAATCAATTTTGATTTTGCCACGCCGGACATGGTCACTGGCATCCGCCATCAGACCACCGTGCCGCAACAGGCGTTGTTCCTGATGAACAGCCCAATTGTCATTGATCTCGCACGCCGGCTCGTGGCGCTGCCGGAATTTGTGGATTTGGATGATGACACCGCCCGCCTGAAATTTCTCTACGAACGAATCTATCAACGTCTTCCGGAACCGGAAGAGGTGTCACTCGGCTTGGAATTTGTGACGCAGACACCACTGCGCGATGATAACTCAATTGCTGTGGCTTCCAATCTCGATGAGGGTAAGAAGCGGCTTGGCAAAAAAAATCGGCAGCCACCATTCCTGAACAAGAAACGTGCGCCGCTGACTTCTTGGGAAGAATTTGCGCAAGCCTTGCTGCAAGCCAACGAAACTTCTTTCATAAACTAAAAAAGGCGTCCGATTTTCATCGGACGCCTTGGTTTCTAATTTAATTCGTTCAGGCCAGCAGCGGATTTTCGGATTCCGCCGGTTCGGTGGCCTCCGGAATTTCCGGCTCTTCCGGCAACTCCACCAGCGGATTGAGCGTCACCTTACGGTGGTGATCAAAGCCCGTTCCTGCCGGGATGATATGGCCCATGATGACGTTTTCCTTGAACCCGCGCAGCGAGTCAATTTTGGAACGCGTCGCAGCTTCGGTAAGCACGCGGGTCGTGTCCTGGAACGACGCAGCGCTGAGGAAGCTGTCGGTTTCGAGCGACGCCTTGGTGATGCCGAGCAGCACCGGCACGGCTTCCGCCGGCTTGCCGCCCTTCTTCTCCACGGCCTCGTTCTCGGCCTCAAATTCCAGCTTGTCCACCTGTTCGCCCCAGAGGAACTGTGTGTCGCCGGTCTCGGTGACACGGACTTTGCGCAACATCTGGCGGACGATGATTTCAATGTGCTTGTCATTGATCGTCACGCCTTGCAGACGATAAACTTCCTGCACTTCGCCGACCAAGTGTTCTTGCAATTCCTGCGCGCCGCAGACTTCAAGAATCTCGTGCGGGTCCATCGGGCCTTCGGTGAGTTGCTGGCCTTTCTTGACCAGATCGCCCTTGAACACGATAACGTGCTTACCGATCGGGATGAGATGCTCTTCCTGCAATTTCGTCACCGGGTCGGTGATGAGCACGCAGCGCTTGCCGCGCACGCTCGGACCGAAGTCCGCGATACCGTCAATCTTCGAGATTTCCGACGCGTCTTTCGGACGGCGGGCTTCGAACAATTCCGCCACGCGCGGGAGACCGCCCGTAATGTCGCGGGTCTTGGCCTGTTTGCGCGGCGTCTTGGCGAGCAGCGTGCCGGGAACAATCTTGTCGGCTTCGTTGACGACGATGTGCGCACCGGACGGAATTGGATAATTCGCCACGACCTCGCCACTTTCGTCGCTGATGATGATTTGCGGATGCAAGTCTTCCTTGTGGTCAATGACGACCATGGACTCTTCGCCGGTGGCCTCGTCCACTTCCTGTTTCATCGTAACACCTTCGATGATGTCATGGAATTTAACTTTACCAGCCTTCTCGGACAAAATCGGCACGTTGTGCGGATCCCATTGGACGAACGTGTCGCCCTTCTTGACCTTCGCGCCGTCCTTCACGGAAATCACCGCGCCGATGACAATGGTGTGAACTTCCAGTTCGCGGCCTTCGGGGTCGAGAATCTGGATGGAACCGTTCTTGTTCAAAACGATGTTGTTGCCGTCCTCAAGTTCAACCGAGCGAAGCTCGTTGTATTTGATCACACCGTCATGTTTAGACTTAATCTGCGGCTGCTTGAACACACCCGCCGCCACACCACCCGTATGGAACGTGCGCATCGTGAGCTGCGTGCCGGGTTCGCCAATGGACTGCGCGGCGATGATGCCGACCGCCTCACCGAGTTTGACCAGATTGCCCGTCGCAAGGTTGCGGCCGTAGCAGTGCTGGCAAATGCCGTGCTTGCTTTCGCAAGTGAGCACGGAACGAATGCGCAAACGGTCAACACCGGCGGCGTCAATGCCCTTGGCTTTGACTTCGTCAATCTCTTCGTTCGCCTTGATCAGGAACTCCTTCGGGCTGGTCGGATTCACGACGTCGTCGCAAGCGTAACGGCCCACGAGGCGATCAGAAATCTTAACGACTTCGTCTTCGCCTTCGAATACGGCGGAAACCCAGATACCGTTCGTCGTGCCGCAGTCCGCTTCCTGAATGATCACGTCTTGTGACACGTCCACGAGCTTGCGCGTCATGTAGCCGGAGTCGGCCGTCTTGAGCGCGGTGTCGGCAAGACCCTTACGCGCGCCGTGCGTCGAGATGAAATATTCCAAGACGGACAGACCTTCGCGGAAGTTCGCCAAAATCGGCTTCTCAATAATTTCGCCGCTGGGCTTGGCCATCAACCCGCGCAAACCAGCGAGCTGACGCACCTGCTGCTTGTTACCGCGAGCGCCGGAATCGACCATCAAATAGACGGGGTTGTATTCCTTCTTGCCCTGGTTCTGCTCCAGCGTCTTGAACATCACGCCGGAAATCTGATCCGTGCAATGCGTCCAGATGTCCACGATCTTGTTGTAACGTTCGCCGGAGGTGATGACACCTTTGCGATACTGCTTCTCGACTTCCTTGATCTGCCCGTGGGCGTTGCGAATCTGTTCGTCGCGTTCCTTCGGCACAATCATGTCGTCAATACCGATGGACACGCCGGACTTGGTCGCCTCGCGGAAACCGATTTCTTTCAGCTTATCCAGCATGACAACCGTTTTGTCGTGGCCGGCAAACTTGTAACATTTCCAGATCAAATCACCGAGGTCGGATTTTTTGACCGGCTTGTTGTGGAAGCCGAGTTCGTTCGGCCAGATTTCGCTGAAGAACACGCGACCAACGGTCGTATCAATGACTTTTTTCTCGGCGTTGCCAAAAGCGGTTTTCTTGCCGAGGTCAGGATTCGCCAGTCGAATACGATCATGCGTCTTCAACGCGCCGTCGCTGAAGGCAAAAATAACTTCTTCCTTTGAACCAAACAACGGCAGTTCGTTCGAATTGGCCGGCGCTGCCTTGCGCGGTTCGGCGGTGACGTAATAGCAACCGAGCGTGATGTCCTGCGTCGGCGTGATAATCGGCTTGCCGGATGAGGGCGAAAAAATGTTGTTCGTCGCCATCATCAGCATGCGCGCTTCCATCTGCGCCTCGACCGACAACGGAACGTGAACAGCCATCTGGTCACCGTCGAAGTCGGCGTTATACGCTGTGCAAACAAGCGGATGAATGCGGATCGCTTCGCCTTCGATGAGCTGCGGCTCGAACGCCTGGACGGACAAACGGTGAAGCGTCGGCGCGCGGTTGAGCAGCACCGGATGACCCTTGGTCACTTCTTCCAAAACGTCCCACACTTCCTTCGTCTGGCGCTCGATCATTTTCTTCGCGCTGCGAACGGTGTGCACATAACCGAGCTCTTTCAAGCGGCGGATGATGAACGGCTCAAACAAAACGAGCGCCATCTTCTTCGGCAGACCGCACTGGTTCAACTTCAATTCCGGTCCAATCACGATGACCGAGCGGCCGGAATAATCCACGCGTTTGCCGAGCAAGTTCTGACGGAAACGTCCGCCTTTGCCCTTGAGCATGTCGCTCAAAGATTTCAGCGAGCGGTTGCCCGCGCCGGTGACCGGACGTCCGTGACGACCGTTGTCGAACAACGCGTCCACGGCTTCCTGCAACATGCGCTTTTCGTTGCGGATGATGACTTCCGGCGTCTTGAGCTGGAGCAACGTGCGGAGACGGTTGTTCCGGTTGATGACGCGGCGATAAAGATCGTTCAAGTCGGACGTCGCAAAACGTCCGCCTTCGAGCGGAACCAGCGGACGCAAGTCCGGCGGAATCACCGGCAGCACCGTGAGAATCATCCATTCCGGACGGCTCTTCGAGGAATGCAAACCCTGATAAAGCTTGATGCGTTTCGCGAGCTTCTTGCGGATCTGTTTGCTCTTTGTCTCCGTCATCGCGATGCCCAATTCATCGGTCAGCTTGACGAGATCCACGCGGCAAAGCGCTTCACGCACGGCTTCGGCGCCCATCTTGGCGGTGAACGCCTCGGCACCGTAGGTTTCGCGAGCTTCGCGAAGTTCGACTTCGGTAAGCAACTGATTCGCCTTAAGCGGCGTCGTGCCGGGATCAATGACGAGATAATCCTCGTAATAAATGACGCGTTCCAAATGGCGCGCGGTCATGTCCAGCGCCAGACCAATGCGCGAGGGCATGCACTTGAAGAACCAGATGTGCTGCACCGGCACGGCGAGTTCGATGTGGCCCA
>CAISYZ010000124.1 GCA_903889895.1 uncultured Verrucomicrobia subdivision 3 bacterium
GATGCTTTCGCATGAGTTGAATCGCAAAAACAAAATCAAAAACACAACCACGCACATGGCAAAATACAAATTAGAATACCTCTGGCTCGACGGCTATGAACCCGTCGCCAACATCCGCGGCAAAACGCAAGTCAAAGAATTTGCGAGCTTCCCCAAACTCGACCAGCTTCCCATGTGGGGCTTCGACGGAAGTTCCACGCGTCAGGCCGAAGGCCGCACCTCCGACTGCATGCTCAAGCCCGTCGCCGTCTATCCCGACACGACCAAGAAGAACGGCGTCCTCGTCATGTGCGAAGTCATGATGCCCGACTGCAAAACCCCGCATCCCTCCAACGGCCGCGCCACCATTCCCGACGATCCCGGCGCCTGGTTCGGTTTCGAGCAGGAATATTTCCTCTACAAGGACGGCAAGCCGCTGGGCTTTCCGGATTCCGGTTTCCCCTACCCCCAGGGTGAATACTACACCGGCGTCGGCTACAAGAACGTCGGCAGCATCGCCCGCGAAATCGTCGATACGCACCTCGACCTCTGCCTTGACGCCGGCATCAACCACGAAGGCATCAACGCCGAAGTGGCCAAGGGCCAGTGGGAATTCCAAATCTTCGGCAAAGGCTCCAAGAGCGCGGCCGACCAGGTCTGGGTCGCCCGCTACCTCCTCATGCGCCTCTGCGAAAAATACGGCGTGGATGTGGAATGGCACTGCAAGCCCCTCGGCAAAGACGTGGATTGGAACGGCTCCGGCATGCACTCCAACTTCTCCACCACCTACATGCGCGAAGTCGGCGGCAAGGAATACTTTGAAGCCCTCATGGCCGCGTTCGACAAATACAAGAACGAGCACATCGCCGTGTATGGACCGGACAATCATCTGCGCCTCACCGGCCTGCATGAAACCCAGTCCATTGACAAGTTCAACTACGGCATCGCCAACCGTGGCGCCTCCGTGCGCGTGCCCCACAGCTTTGTGGACAATGGCTACAAGGGCTACCTCGAAGACCGCCGCCCGAACTCCCAGGGCGACCCCTACAAGATCGCGGGCCGCATCTTGCAGACCATCCAGACCGTGCCCACGCCCGGTGCCAAGAAGAAGAAATAATCTAGCCACCCGCTAATACACCAGAACGGCGCGAACTGAACAGTTCGCGCCGTTTTGCTTGGGCCCTGGGCTAACCACCCCGCGCCTAGGGTGGGGTAAGAAGTTCAATCCAACCCGTCATGGCGTCAGTGGTCTGCCTTCTCATCTAATCTGGTGAGGCGGCTGGTTTCGCATCTCGATCTTTCTCGAACTGGTCAAGCAATGTGAGGACGCGACGCTGGGAATCAACTCTGAAAAATATGAACCACACCATCACGGCGCTAAATGCAAGCAATGCTGGCGAGCTTGGACTTTGCGTCGGCGTGAGGCAAATCATCAGGTCGCTAACCGTGATAACAACTGCGCAACAGAAAAGAATCGCGCGCTGCTTTGTGAAACCAGCAATGGCGACGCGACGATGCACCGGGTCGAGTGCTGCCTGCTCGAACCACTTCTTGTATTTGGTGTTCATAAATGTGTGTGATGTGCAAAGCCGCCTAACAGTATTATATTATTGTGGTGAACGGTGCGGCACGATTTTTTCGATAATATGAAAAGAGGCAAAAACCGCACCCGCCCGCCGAGTCTGGGCCGACGGCCACCGGCCGTGAACCGCGCCAAGCGGTCTGCCGGTTTCCCAGGGGGTGGCCATGGCGGCGAAATTATTCAGCGTTCCCCGGATTGTCCAGCCCATTTCCGCGCCTCGGCCTTAACTGAGCGTAGAATGTTCCGTTGCGTTCCCAAAGTCCTCGCACTCGCTGCTTGCGTTGGTCGAACACTTTAGCATAGCCTGTGTTTGCAGGCTGACGAGTCACCAGGCTTGCTGTTGCCGCTCCGTGTTTCATGGCCTTTCACTTTGATACACCGGCACAACGTCAAGAGAGTGGCTGCGGGTCGTCAGGATATGTTTTAGGAATCGGGGTCGGAGCGTAGCTCAGCCCGGCTAGAGCGCGTGGTTTGGGTCCACGAAGTCGCAGGTTCGAATCCTGTCGCTCCGACCATCTTTTTATGGGGTTTTTGAATGAGGGCTTGATTTGATGACAGGTTGATGACACAATGGCAGGTATGAAGATGCCTGCCTTGTCATCACCCGCAGCCGGCGGCGTTTCGGCTGTTTCTCCCGTTTCCCCGGACGTTTCCACTCCCCCGCCACCAGTTATTTCGCCGGTCGTCGTGGCTGCCGACACAGCCGACGCGGCGGACGGTCAGGTGCCGAACCAACTCAAGCAGCTCAAGACGAAGGTCACGGAGCGGGTCAAAAAGTCCGAAGGCAAGCCGGATACCATCATCTGGGACGTGCGCGTCGGCCTGGCGTTCTTCAATGTCTATCGCACGCCCATCGGCGACCGCGAACTTTTCACGCTTTCATACCGGCTGGATGGCAAACGCTACCGGCAGGTGGTCCCGACGCTGGATCAGGCGATTGCCGCAGCCAAGGTGAAGGGGAAACAATTGTCCAAGGGCGATATTGTGGCGGTTGACATGTCGCCGGCGGACCGGGCTTCGGCGGCGAAGGTGCTGGCCAAATTAAAACCTTTCGGGGTTTCGCTGGAGTTGGTCGTTTCCGAATGGATTGATGCCAAAACGCGGCTGGGGCCGGTGTCGATTTCGCGAGCGGTGGATTCTCACCTGAAACGGTATCCGCAGAACATGCCTTCCAAAATGGTCAAGGAGGTGGTGGAGGAAATGATTGGGATTAAGCGTGTAAACGGCGGTTGAAAAGTGCGGCGGGCGGCGCTCGAAAAGTGCTGCACCTTCCGGGCAAAGAAGACTGTTTTTTCAGGGTTTCGTCAAGCTGTTGATTCCGCTTCGAGGTAGAAGCAGCAGGAGGGGGAGCTTCGA
>CAISYZ010000125.1 GCA_903889895.1 uncultured Verrucomicrobia subdivision 3 bacterium
GCGGCTGGACCAGGAATACATCCGCAGCACGCCCGTCAATTCCGAGGAAGGCGCGCCCATGGGCATCGGCATCTGGTATGAGATGGTCGTGAGCGACCCCGTTTCCTACCTGTTCAAGAACGCCGACCCGCGCGGCTCGCTGGCCGCCAACGTGGGCAACTCCACCGTCCGCTGCCTCAGCAACATGAAGCTCGCCGACATGTTGCAGGACCGGCATCCCATGAGCCTGACCGTGCGCAAGGAAGTCTCCCCGCAATCGCAGGAATGGGGTTACAGCCTCGGCTCCGTCTATATCCGCAAGGTCCACTTCCGCGACGCGGGCATGATCAAGCAGATTGAGGAAAAAGTCGTGAACCGGCTGCGGCAGGTCACCTCCGCCATCAAGCAGGACGGCACCAACCAGGTGAACATCATCGCCAGCACGGCGGAACAGCAGGCCGCCATCGAGTTTGCCAAGGCCGCCGCCATGCGCCCGCAGATCGTGGGTCTGGCGTTGAAAAAGATCTCACAGGACCCGGACATCTCCCACGCCCTGTTCGCCGTGCTGGAAACACAGAACATCATTGCCGGCGAAGCCAACATCACGCTCATCCCGCGCAACTCCGAACTGCTCGGCCAACTGGTCGCCGCCACGCAAGCGCCGAAAGGTGCACCGGCCAAATAATCTGTGAAGCCAAATGAAAGCCCTGTAAGGGCGAAAGATAATAGCCCAGGGTAAGGAAGCGAAGCGGACGCCACCCTGGGTAACATCCCACAAAATAAATTCCTTCTCCCAGCCGGATGGGAGAAGGTGGCCGCAGGCCGGATGAGGGGCTTGCCCACGTCGTGCAACGCGTTTAATCTCCTGCCACCGAAATGGAAAACGAACTGAAACAATTCGAGAAATACCTGCTCGACCCCGGCACCGAAAACGCCAAAGACCATCTTGTCTTTCCGTTGTTTCAAAAACTCTTCGGAAGCAAGTTCAAGAAGCAATCCGACGCCGAAGGCGCAGACACTTATATCGAAGGCAAGCTGTTGGTCGAGTTGAAATCTGATGCCGATGATGTTTTTGCCGGATTTTATCAGGCATTGCATTACTCCAAAAAGGGACTCGCCTTTTCCGCCGTGTGCGTCGTGGCGCAAAAGTTCGTCGCCATTTGGAAGGTCAATCAAATCCCAGAATTCGCCAAGAAGCTCTGGGCGGAAGCCAATCCCATTCTTGCACCCAACGATGTCGGCGTGAACAACGCCCGCGCCACCAACAAGTCGCAAAAAGGCGAAATTCTCAAAGCCGCCATCTTCAAGCTCGACGCCACCGATCTCGAAGGTCTGTTCAAGGGCAACTACGACACGAAGCTTAACGAGTTCGTGATGATGGTCAAAAATCTGGACGCCGAGCGACTGCTTATCAATCCACAAAATTTCATCGCCCACATCGAACTGCTGGAAAAATTCTTCCCCGGTGACCAAATGGAGGCTATTCACTGCTTCTATGCCATCGTGGGTTATTGGGATGTTACATCGAAGGTCGGAATGAACGAATTAGATGAAGTCTTCCTCATCCGTGGGCGCGACTCGAAAGTCAGCGAAAAATTAAAAATCAAACCCAAGTTCCACGCCGAGTTCAAAAAATTCGTCGAGCAGCGGTTTGTGTTCACCAACGAAGGCTCCGGCCTGACAGTGGATTATTATTTCAGCCGGTTCGACGAGGTCATCACCCGCATCAAGCCGGAATACGCCAAGCAGCACGGCATCTTTTTCACCGACAACAATCTCAGCAAATTCGCCCTCTGGTTCGTCCACGAGTATTTCGAGAAAAGATTGAGCGACAAATATATCGTGCTCGATCCCGCCGGCGGCTCCGGCAACCTCGTCACCAGTTGGCGCGGCCACCTCAAGCGCAAGATCATTTCCGAATTGCAGCCCGACCTGCTCAAGACCATCGAGCGCCGCATGAAGCTCGACCCCGACCAGCTTGACGGCGGCTTCACCATCATCCCCAAGACCAGCAAGAACGAGGGCTTGAACTTCCTCGACAAGTCGGCGGAGAAATACCTGAACTGCCTGATGAACGAATTGAAGGAGCAAAACTTCAAGTTCGACAAGCCCATCGCCTTCCTGCTGAACCCGCCCTACAAGACCACGGATGAAAACGAGGAGGTGCGCGACGCCGTGGAAGCGGCCTACGCCATTGACCCGTCCATCTTGGAACTGACCGGCAACGACGCCGGCAAGGAACGCTATCTCGCCTTCCTCGGCCAGATCATCAACATCGCCCGCGTGCAGATGGGCGACAAACCGGCCACTGAATTGAATTTTGACAATCCACCGCTGCCCGCGCCGCTGGACACCAAGAAAGTGGAGACGCCGCTGATCCTGATTTTCACGCCCACCTCATGGCTCATTCCGAGGACGACCTATGTGGATTTCAGGAAAATCTTTGACACCTATTTCAAATATGAAACCGGTTTCATCGTCCACGCGAAGGAATTTTTTAAGCTTCCCAGCGGAGGGTTTCCAATTTCATTCACCATTTGGAGCTACCAGCGCAACGCAAAGGGAAACAAGAACAAAGTTGTCCTGCGCGATTTGACGCATTTGAAGAATGACGATTTGGCAATCAATTGGAATCAAGGCGTCGGCAATCTGGAGATCGCACTGAAGGACATCATCAAAGGAGCAAAGAATATTTGCTTTGATAATTCGAGAGGGACTATCAAAGACAACATTCCAAAACTTCTTGATAAGACAGGGACTCTGGTTCGGCAGACGAGGTATGATTTTACGCGTAGTCCCTCTGATAAAGAATTAGCCTCTGGTGAGGTTTATGGTGGATTGCCAATCAAAGATCCAAGACGGAGCAACAAAAAAACCTACGGAAATGCTGATGGCAAATTTGTTGGCTCCATGGACGACTCGACGCCCGTGCGCGTAAAGATGGATACAGCAAATCGTATGTCCAAACTTCCTGACCGAGTTTGGTTCAGATTGGATATGGCATTCCTTGACGCGAACAAGTCTCGCTGCATGAATTTGCCGCCGGATCAAAAAGGCTTCGCCGCTTATGATCTCCAGTCTGCGAAAATGTTTTTTGGTTGGTTTGGAGTCTCAAAGGCATTGGCCGGAGATTATCCAATTTGGGCGAACCAGATGGATATTTGGACTCCGAACTTTTCCGGCAAAGCTGCGAAGGAGAAAGAATTTTATTCCCTCTGTTTCGCCTTCGGCCTGGCCGAGAATCGCTGCGTGGTCACGAAGTTTGAAAAAGACAATCCCGTGGCCGGCGCGCCCGAAGTGTTGGTGGACAATCCGCTCTGTCCCGGCAACAAGGAATCTTTCTGGTCAACCACGCTCGACGGCGAGATTGTGGCCAGCCCCGTGCTGGCCGGTGAACTGGTGGCGCTGGTCAAGCAGCTCTACAAAAAGTGGAATCAGAATTACACCAAGGGCCAGTTCCAATACAGCGTGGGCCTGCAAGACGAGCCGTATTTCAAATACTTCGACTACAAGGATTTTGTGACGCCGCATTCCGGCCTCATCCAAATCCGCAAATACGCGGAAATCCACAACGCCGCCGACCTGCTGGAACTGTTTGAGAAAATCTCAGCCAAGACCAAGGAAGTGCGCGAGGAAATCTACCGGCTGCTGGTGGAGGAGTTCGGGTATTTTGAGTGATTGAAACCCTCATCCGGCCTGCGGCCACCTTCTCCCATCCGATGGGAGAAGGAAATATTTCTTGGAACGTTTAACCCAGGGCGGCGCTTTGCTTGCCCTGGGCTATTATCTTTCGCCCTTACAGGGCTTCGGTTTGAATTCGCTTTCGCGCCGGGATTCATTGCTCCGCCATTCCCCACTGCCTGCGGCAGGGCCACCGTTTGCACGTGCCCGTCAGCCGCTGATTTCGGAAGGCGGCATGCGGCGTGCGGGTCTTTGCAGACGGCCACCTTGGCAGTTGGTAGGGCGGTGGTGCCCCACCGCCCCAATCTCCCGGCGGCGCAGCAACGCCGCCCTACCGGAGCGCCGGAGGCGCGGCAGAAAGTAGCCCACGGTGCAACCGTGGGTTAGTCGTTCGCAAATGATCCAAGCCCCGGATGGGGCGGCAGAAAACCAACGGTCAAACCTTTCGCCCCTCCGGGGCTGAAATTCACCCTGCCAACCAAACCCACGGCAAATCAAACCCACGGCAAATGCCGTGGGCTACTATCTTTCGCTGCTCCGCAGCTTGACCCGCCACCAGATGCGCTCTTTAACGATATTTTGAAATTTCAGGGAAATTTTGCCTAAAAACAGACAAAATTGACCTCCAACCTTCGCCAGTCGGCGTCCGACTTTCGCCGGTTCGAGCCCGACTGGCGAAAGTCGAGGTCGGACTGGCGAAGGTCCGAGCCAGACTTTCGCTTGTTCGAGCCAGACTTAAGCTTTTCCGAGGCGAACCTTCGCCAGTCCGAGCCGAACCGGCGCCAGTCTGAGCGAGAGTGGCGAAAGTCCGGGCGGAACCGGGGAAAGTCTGGCTCCGACTGGCGAAGGTTCCCGACGGGAAAGGGCCCGTTTCCCAGCTCCTGGCGGCGGGCGGGGTTTTGAAGGCGGCCACCAGCGTCCGGGCCAGACCTTCCGGTCACTGTCTGCGACCGGACCAGTCTTTGCCGCCGGCCCGCCCCGCCGAGTTTTAAGGACAATCAATGCCCTCTGTCATTATTGTCGTGATCCGATCCGGCATCCTTGCGCTCTTCCTTCTGGTCGCGGTGCTCGGCGGCCGGCTTCCAGTCTCGCGGATATTTTCGCAGCATTTCCTGGTGATGTTTTTCCAGGGCGTCATGGAAATCCATGTGCACCGAGGGCGAGGCGAGCAGCACTTCTGCGGTCACCCCTTGCGGGGCCGGCGCCCAAACCCACACGTCGCCGTCCAAATGGGCGTATTGGTGCCGGTAGGTGTTATAATAGATGCCATAGCCGGGATAATAGAGATAGTCATCCAGCACGGCCGGCGGCGACAGCATGGGTGCCACCACCACGACCGGCGGATCGACGACGATGCCGACGCTTTGGGCATGGGCATGGCCGACGCACTGGCTCAGCGCGGCCAGCAGCACCGCGCCCAGCACGAAGCCGGTTGGTTTGGAATTTTTTAGCGACATTTGATTTTTCATAAGGCGAGCGTAGTCCTGGCCGCGCGGTCTGGCCATGGGGTATAACCCGACAGCCTGAATGGATTTGACCCCCGGCCCAATGAATCACGGCAGCTTGCCGGCGAAGACCGACAGGACAATCAGCGCCAGCAATAAAATTTCTTCGCCCATAAACGGTCAGCCCTTCTTGGTGCGAAAGCCGCCCGCCAGATAGACGCAAATGCAGATGAACAGGATCAGGCTGAGCCCGCTGCCGCCGCCGACCGGTCCGCCCAGGTAAAACCCGCCGCCACCGAACAACAGGAGCACAACCACCATGAGTAATAATATATTCATGACCTTGGTATAATGCCGGTGGCGGGCAATGACCATGGGGTCTTCACCTTAGGGATCGGGAGAATGGTTGCCACCATTCGCCAGTGCCGAAGCCTTTGACGCCAAAACTCCAAGACCAAAAGTTGGGGTGAGCGGGGAGCTAAGTTTATGCCAGGCTTGGCCTCCTCACCCCGACCCGCTCCGCTTTTTGGAAGGAGCGGGAACAAAACTTTTCAAAAGCATAATCCCGCCGAAGGTTGATTCCCGGTTGAATTTTCCCAGAAATGGGTTTAGGTATGGCGGTCGAAAAACCACCAATATTAAAACTATGAAAACAACCTTTGCCGCCTTCATCCTGGCCTTAACCCTCACGGCCCGGGCCGCCGATGTGACCGTCACCCTCACGGATGTGCATCTCTGCTGTCAGTCCTGCGTCAAAGGCGTGGCCAGGGCCGTGGCCGATGTCGCCGGCTTGACGGCCAAGGCGGATGAGGATGCCGGCACCGTGACGCTCACCGGGCCGGACACGGCCACGGTGCAAAAAGGCGCGGACGCGCTGGTGGCCGCCGGCTTCTTCGGCAAGAGCAGCGATGCCGCGATCAAGATCAACGCCGACACCGGCGCGAAAAACCAGACGGTGTCCGCCATCAAAATTGAAGGCCTGCATCTCTGTTGCGGGAAATGCGTGAAAGCGGTGAAGGCAGCGCTGGACACCGTGCCGGGCGTCACCGGCAACACGGCGGCCAAAGGCGCCAAGTCATTTGAGGTGACCGGCAATTTCAACGACAAGGACGTGTTTGACGCCCTGCAAAAGGCCGGCCTCACGGGTCAGGAAAAATAATTTTGGTCCACGGATCAACGCCCCGATGCCAGCAGCCTCGGGGCGTTGTTATTGGCCGCCAGCCACAAAAAATTAGTTTAACGACTGTCTCTCACCCAACCCTCTCCTCCGAGGGCTTTGCCGTTCCCCGCGTCTTGGAAAAACCGCGCGCCGGATTGATGGGGCCATCATCCGAGCCAACGGAATGCATGTTTGGTGAAATCCGCTCCCCGGGGAATGAACAAAGGTGCGGGCGAGCGTCAAAACCAACGCCAAAATTCCGCGAAGGTTCGCCTCGGAACTGCCCGGCTCAACCGTTGGGCTGCTTACTCGCGCGGGTTGCCGTGGGCTGCCAGATGGTCGTTATGCGCGTCTTGCGCATGGGAGACCTGCACCGGCGTGGGGCCTTGATGCGGCCCGCGACCGGCCGCCGCCTCGTCATCCGTCGGCTGCACCTTGATTCCGCCCTTGCCGTTGAACGCGTGGTTCGGTCCCTTGACCTCCTGGACCACCGTGCGGTCCACGTAGGTGTTGTGCACATTATTGTGATCCACGTGCGAGACGGCGGTGTTGTGCTTGAACACCTCGCCTTCCCAGCGTCCGCCGGTAAAGCCGGAACCGAAGTAGCCGTTACCGTAATTGATGCCCCCGTAGAAGCCAACTTGCGGACCCCAATAGCCTTCGTGCCAGACATACTTGCGGCCTTCATAACCCCAGTAGCCGGGGGTCCAGAGCAGACCGACGATCGGGGGCACAACCCATTGGCCCGGCACCCAATAATATCCGTAATCACCGTATTGATAGTAGCCCGGCGTCCAGATGTAGCCGTCGCCCGGGCAAGCCGGCTGGTCAAAGACGGCAATGGGCGGGGGGGCGATGGTCACGGTTAGCTGAATTCCGGCGAAGGCGTGCGCGCCGCAGAACGAGGCGAGCACCAGGGTCAAAAACAATGTGAGTTTACGTTTCATGGGAATTTGATTTTTTCGACACGACGTGGTTCAGGGAGAATCCCTTCCGTAGTGCGGTTATTTACAGTCATGTTTACGCCCCCGTTTGGCGCGCGTCAAGCGGGTTTCAAGTTTTTGTGGCCCGGCGGGCTACTCCAAGCAAAGATTGCTCATGCGGGCGCCGGAGCGGGCGGCGCCAGCCTTCAGAACTGGTCGGCCTTTTCCTTGAACAGCACGTTGAACGTGGTCAGCGAGCCGTAGCTCTTGGTGATGTATTGTTGCAGCTCCACCTTCTCGCCGTCCGTGAGCTTTTCGTGCGCGTTCAGCTTTTGCTCCAGCACGCGCAGGTTGTTGCGGACCATCACGACCTTGTGGAAAAAAACTTCCAGCGGCACTTCCTTCGTTTGCAAGGCAGCGTCCGCCGGGTGCAGAACCAATTTCCCGCCATGCCAGCGCAGGCCGAGCTGTTCCACCACGGCGTCCGGTTTTTCCAGGCCCAACCGGGTCACGGCGGCGGCGACCGTTTCGGCGATGAACTGTTTCAGCGGCATGTCCAAGCCGCTGAGCGACGCCATGGCGTCGAGCGGTTCCAGGCCGGCGGCGGCCGGCGCCACGCTGCGTTTGTTGCCGTCGTCGAACGCGATGTCCGCCGCCGCTTCGTGGATGCTTTTGACCGTGCCCGAGCCGTATTGCGGATGCCGCACGCGCTGGCCGAGATGGAGGGATTCGATGTTCATGGGAACAAGCTTGCCACAGATGGACGCAGATGAAACACAGATATTTTCCCGGCAGAAAAAATTTCCGGCGGACAATTTCTAGGTGCTCATGTGTTGGAAGACCTCGCCGAACGGGCTGTAACCCGTGCTGCCACCCAAGTGGGTCGGTTTACTCCGGGGCAGTGAGGTAGGAGCGCATCAATTCACGGATGCGGTGCATTTGCAGCATGCACTCCGTGCGTTTGGGGTCGGGCAAGTCCAGCATCAGGTCGCTGATTTCATCCAACCGGTCGTTGCATTCGGCGAAGCGGGCAATCAAGTCCGCATGATTGAGGGATTGCAACATCAGCGCCTGCACCTCGCGCAATTTATCCTGGATATGCTTGAGCGCGCGTTCCATTTCCCGCTCCGCGAGCATTTTCCGGCCGTGCTCAATCATCTCCGGCGGCAGCTCACCGAATTCGCCGGCCACGACCTGGCGGATGAGGCCCTCGTATTGGTCGAAGTTCGCGGGGTCGGCCTTGAGCCATTGGCCGAATTCCTCGACGGATGGCAGTTCAGCAGCGGATGACGGCGTTTTCTCGGACGGCTCGCTCATGGGCAGGAACAAATTTCCTTCGCAAGATAAACCCGCCGCCGCCCGCTTGGCAATCTTCCGGTGAAAAATTTCGGGGCGACAAGTTTTGGCAAAGGCGCTAGGCTCCTCCGCGTCATGCACCTCGCCCGCATCCATCATGTGGCCGTCATCGCGGCGGATTACGAACGGTCCAAGGCCTTTTACACGCAGACGCTGGGATTGCGCGTGGTGGCCGAGACGTATCGCGCGGCGCGGCAGTCGCACAAGCTGGATCTCGCCTTGCCGGATGGCGGGCAGATTGAATTGTTTTCCTTTCCCGGCGCGCCGCCGCGGCCGTCCTGGCCGGAAGCGTGCGGGCTGCGGCATCTTTGTTTCGCCGTCACCGACCTGGCGGCCGCCATCGCTGAACTGGCGGCCCGGGGCGTGCCGGTGGAGCCGGTGCGCGTGGATGAATTGACCGGGAAACGCTTCACCTTCTTCGCCGACCCCGACGGTCTGCCGCTGGAATTATATGAAGCGGCGTAGCGCATCCAGAATCGGCGCGACAAGATTTTCAAAAAGGACTAGGCTCGGGCACCCATGAACCTCAAATCCTTGCTCGCGCTGGTCATTGGGGTTTGCCTGTCCCGGCTCGGCCTGGCCGCGCCGCCGCTGGAGTTCACCGCCGAGGGCGAACTCACCTATCGCGTCCTCTATCAGGGGGAGACCACGTATCACATCGCGAAAAATTTCCGGATCCAACGCAGCGGCAACCGCTGGCTCATCCGCACCAGCGACCAATTGGCCGCCGCCGACCTGGACCACTTCAATCTCTACGAGGAAACCGCCGCGGACGGGTTCAATCTTTATCAACTCACCGTGCAAGACGTCTTTGCGCAGAGCTGGCAGCTGTTGCTCGCGCGGGGTGAGCCGGAATTGCCTGATCCCCGGCGCTTGACCGTGCTGGGCAAGGTGTCCGCCGGCGTGGTGCCCGTGGAAACGACCACCGGCGTGGATGCGGTCTGGCTGGCCTACGCCGCCACGCCGTATTTCGACGGCATCACCAACGGCCACGTCCGCACGCTGCAACTCATCTCCCCGCAATTTCCCGAGCTGGCCACGGTGATTGCCAGCTGGCGCGTCGAACCGAAGTTTCCCCGCGTGCTGGCTTCCGTGGATTATCACAATGACGGCCGCACCGTGGTGCAAACGGCCGACGCACCCGATCAAATCCAGCCCTGGCCCGCGCCTTACGAACATGGCTTTGTGGATGCGAAATACACGGCTGAAGTTTTCACGAACCTCGCGGGCTTTCACGTGCCGCTCAAATTTTCCTACACCACCTGGTGGCCGGATTATGCGGCGACCAACCGGCTGGTCATCGCGTCCAGCGTGGAAGGGCGGCTGACGCGGTTCAAGGCCGGCGTGAACGGCGCGCCGCTGCTGCCGAAGTTCCCGCGCACGGCGCTCATCACCGACCAACGCTTCGCGGCCGACGGCGTGCGGGAGTTCAACTACACGATTCCCGCCGGGGCCAACTGGCTGGCCGCCACCGACCCCAAGATTGACGCCTATCTGCGGATGTTTAAAAAAAATCCCGCCCGGCCGCTGCCTCCGCCCAAACCCGTGCCGCCGAAGTGAAACGGAGAAGCGACCGGGAAAAATATGATCCAATACAAACTCATTTTTGATATCACCCAGACCTCCTTCAGCCACTGGAACACTTTGACCTATGCGGTGGTGGCGTGGGCGGTCACGCTGGGCTTGTATATCTTTCAGGTTCGCGCGGATAAAACGGCCTTCATAAAAAAACTGGGGCTGATGACCGTATTTCTGGTTTTGTTCAGTTCCTTTGGCACGTTCATTTTTATCACCGCCTATCGGGACTATTTGAATCTCAAAGCCGCGCTGCAACAATCGCAATGTCAGCTGATCGAAGGCACCGTGGAAAAGTTTCATGTCGATCACTGGAAGCGTAGCTCGAATGACATCTTTTTCGTCAATGGGGTGGAGTTTGTCTACAATGGTGCGGGTGGCCTGAACAACGGCTTCCATCAAAGCGGCATCCTCCACGACGGGATGCGGGTGCGGATTTATTATCTCGGTTCACATCCGAACATCGCCCGGTTGGAGATTGCCGAATGAAAGGTCACCAACGCCGGTTGGTTTTTTATTGAGAGATTGAATGCCATGTCCGCCAAATATTCCAACTCGTTTGAATTCGAGCAGCCCCTGTGGGCGGCCGGCATCCAGCGCGTCGCTGGCGTGGATGAAGCGGGCCGGGGACCGTTGGCCGGGCCGGTGGTCGCCGCCGCCGCCATTCTCCCGCCGGCATGGCTGGTCACCGGCTTGCCCCAAGAGCTAACCGGCCTGAACGATTCCAAACAGCTCACGGAACGCCAGCGCGAACAGTTCTTTGCGTTCATCACCGGCTGCGGCCAGATTGAATTCGGCATCGCCGAGGTCGCGCCGGCAGTGATTGACGCCATCAACATCCTGCAAGCCACGCATCGCGCGATGAACGACGCGCTGGCGCAACTGCAACCCTTGCCGCCGCACGCGCTCGTGGACGGTCGCCCGGTGAAATCCTTGCGCGTGCCGCAGACCGCCATCGTGAAGGGCGACGCCCGCAGCTATTCCATCGCCGCCGCCAGTGTGCTGGCCAAGGTGCATCGCGACCGGCTGATGTTGCAGTATGAGGCGGCGTTTCCCGGCTACGGTTTCGCGGAGCACAAGGGCTACGGCACGGCGAAACATCTCGCCGCCATCGCGCACCACGGCGCGTGCCCCATCCACCGCCTGACGTTCGCGCCGCTGAAAAAGGATGCGCCGGAATTGCTTTAACCACGAAATACACCAAATACGCGAACAGGAACCACGACAGAAGAGGACTTGGTTTTTCGTGGGTTTGGTGTATTTCGTGGTTGAGTCCAAATGAACTGGCTTGAGCGCATCAAGACAAAGTTTGCCGGCGAGCCGAAGCCCGAGCATCTGCGGCGCGGCGAACTGGGCGAGCGCGCGGCGAAGGAGTTCCTGGTGCGCGCGGGCCTGAAATTTCTCGCGGCCAACTTCCGCTCCGAGCACGGCGAGATTGATTTGATTTTCCGGGAGCAGGACTGTCTGGTGTTCGTCGAGGTAAAAACGCGTTCATCCGAGGCGTGGACGCGTCCCGCCGCCGCCGTGAACGCGCGCAAGAAGAAGCTGCTCTCGCAGACCGGGCTGGATTATTTGCGGCTGCTAAAGAATCCCGAGGTGAAATTCCGCTTCGACATCGTGGAAGTCCTGCTCCGCGACGGCGCGGTAGCCGAGGTGCGGCATCTGCCAAACAGTTTTGCCTTGAGCAAACCGTATCGCTACGCGTGAGGCGGCGGGCTAGAGGTCGAAACTTTTCGCCACCAGGGCGATGAGGGCCAGGAGCACTGAAAATCCAATCAGAACCACCATGGCAGAGCGGAATTGTCCGGCCACCAGACACGCGCCCAGGGCGCCGATGGCGATTTGAAACAGCAGGAGTAAAATCAGCTCGAAACGGTTCCAGCTTTCAACGTGGGTAAGCTTGTAAATGGAAGCCACGATGAGGGCCGGAATAATCATGGCCCGGACCGCACCGGGGACATAGGCAATCAGCAGCCATAGCGCGGTCGCCTCCACCAGAGAAGCCAGGCCGGCAATGATGGTTTCGTTAGCCAGGCCTAGCAGTTCCAATCCGTAATCAATCAGGTCGCAATAAATGTTCAACAGCACCAAGGCGGCTGCGAGGGTTGAAAAAGTCAGCGCCCAAATCAGAAGAAGCTGGTTCAGGCTGGGCATGATTCAGGCGGGAGCCCCGCCGGTGGTGTTTCAATTCGGCTGCTTGGTGAAGCGGTCGGGATGCCGGGCGCGGCTGACGGCGGTGTCGTAGCTGATGGCGCATTTGCAGTAGAGGTCGTAGAGGTGATTGTCCATGAGCACCATGCCTTCCTTGCGGCTCATCTGGATGGTGTTCTCCAAATGGTGCAGCTGGTTTTCGCGGATGAGATTGCGCACGGCGCCGGTGGCGATGAGAAGTTCGTAAGCCAGAATGCGGTGGGTGCGGTCGGCTGCCGGCAGCAAATCCTGCGCGATGATACCCTGCAAGGAATTGGAAAGCTGCAGCACGATCTGCTTCTGGGCGCTGCCCTCGAAGACGCCGATGATGCGTTCGAGCGCGTTGGAAACATTGGGCGAATGCATGGTGGCGAGGACGAGATGGCCGGTTTCCGCCGCCGTGAGCGCGGTGGAGATGGCCTCGTGATCGCGGATTTCGCCGACGACAATCACGTCCGGGTCCTGCCGCAAGACATGGATGAGCGCGCGGTTGAAGGAGCGCACGTCGGTGAGGACTTCCTGCTGGACGACGATGGCGCGCTTGTTTTCATGGACAAATTCCACCGGGTCCTCGATGGTGACAATCTTGCAGCGGCGCTCGTTGTTGATGAGATCCAAAAGGTAATTCAGCGTGGTCGTCTTGCCCGCGCCGGTCGGGCCGGTGATGAGGACGAGGCCGTTGGGCTTGCGCGCGAGTTCATCGAGCCGTTCCGGCAGGCCAAGCTCCTTGCGCGTGGAAATCTTGTCGCCGCAGATGCGCAGGCTCATTTCGGGATGGTTGTTGCGCCGGTAGAACGTCGCGCGCACGCGGCCGGCGATGCTGTGCAGGATGGAGATGCAGAGCTCCCATTCCGAATCAAACTTGGCGCGCTGCTGCTCGTTCATGAGGCTGTCGGCCATCTCGGTGATTTCGTCCTCGGTGAGCGCGTCCTCGTCGGCAATGATGATTTCGCCGTTCACGCGGAAGGCGGGCGGCACGCCGGCGACAAGGTGCAGGTCGGAAGCGCCGCAGTCGTTGACGGCGGTGAGGAGCCGGTTGAGGTTGTCGGAGTTGATCATTTTTTATTTTCTGAAAAGTTCCCTTAATTTGCCGCGAAAGCGCGCAAACCGGCCGGTCTGCGAAATCTTCAATAACGCGTGGTCGGCCGCGAGGCAGTTTTTGTTCAACTGCCGCGCCTGGGTGAAGGAATGTCCCGCGGCATTGATCAGCCCGAGCGCCTGCTGGCAGCGGCCCTGTTCCAGCCAAAGGAGGAAGTGACCGGGATTCAGCTCCACCGCCTTCTGGATGCATTGCAACGCCAGGATGAACTGCTCGTAATAATAGCGGATGCGCGCCGCCAGCCACGCGACAAACCAGTCGTGCGGGGCCAGCAGCATGGCCTTCTCGAAACAGTAATCCGCGCGCGACTCCTCGCGGGCGAGCAGCACGTCGCCGCGCGCGAGCCAGACGTAAGGCGTGTCGCCGCGCTCCTCGATGCTCGCGTCGGAAAACGCCAGCGCGCCCTGTAAATCACCGCTGCGGCCGAGCGCGACGGCCTTGGCGGCGAGGAGTTCGGGTTCATTCGGAAAACGTTCGAGCGCCTTGTCGGCCCACAGCTTCGCCTCGCGGTATTCACCAAGCTCGATGAGCATCCGCACCTGGCCGGTCCAGGCGATGGCGTTTTTGGGGTTGAATTCCAAAACTTTGGAGTAGAAGCGCAGGCCCTGTTCGTAGTTGCCGCCTTCAAAGGCCGCGCGCGCCTCGCCGAGATAAAACGCCTCGTCTTTGGTGACGGCTTTGGGGCCGGCCGGCCACTGGTTCTCCGACTCGCCCTCGAATTCAAGGTTGATGAAGCGGCTCATGGTAAAGTTTGTTTCCGCCAAAACCATTGGTTGAACGGTCGGCCATAAAAATTGGTTTCACTCACATCGGCCAGCCCCATCAAGGCGCTCGTGATGCGACCGGCACCGACATCGCCATGTCCGCTTATATCAAGGTTCGGCCAGATGAACCAATGTTTTTCCGGCACGACGACCTGGCCCGAAGTCGGCATATACGACAGGTTGGTGTGCGAGATGCCGTCGTTAATGGCAAAGCCATTGGTCGAGAAGGTCACGGTGTCGCCTGCTACCGCCAGCACCGGCGCGAAACAAAGGCCGCTGCGCAACCAGACCGTGCCGCCATGGTAATTTTCGCCCACGTCATTTTCATCCGGCGAATAGGCCACCCAGTCGCCGCGCTGCACGGCCCGCTTGGGCAGAAAGCGTTGCACCACCACGACCTGGCCGTGCATGCGGAGCGGCGTGAAGAAATGGTTTTGAACGAAGCTTCGCGCCGGCCAGTAAAGCAAGAGCATCATGCCCAGCAGCACCAGAATCGTGAATCCAATCCGCGAATGGAACGGTTCGCGCGCCAGCAGCGGATTGCAGTAATAAACAAAACCGGTTGAGTGGACGGAAAGCAGCAGACCGAAGGCGAAATTACCCGCCGGATAACCGAGCCACACGATGTAAAACATCGCCAGCAGCGCACTCGCCATCATCGCCGCGCGGCCCCAAATCCTTGGCCCGCGCAGCACCACCGCCAAACCGGGCACCAAAAAACCCATCACGAGCCCGCTGACCAATATTTCGCGCGGCAGCGTCAGTCGGTCGAGCGCGAGCCGCCGCCGGACGGCGTTGCCGAGATAAAAGAACGCCGAATACCACCGCGCGCGGGGCGGGTAGAACGGCGATGGCGATTCGGGTGTGAATTTTCGGCCCACGAAAATCAATGTCGCTGGTCAATGCGATACTGCACCTGCTCCTCCGGCTCGTAAAACTCGCTCGTCTGCTGCTGCGACTTCATTTCGCCGACGATTTCCTCGAAGATTTTCACGACGTCCATGCACGCGCGGCCCTTGAAGCCCTTGACGTGCAATTCCACTTCGCCGGTCTTGCCGATGGTGATGTCAAATTCGCGTTGGGGCATAAGATTAAACCTGATTAAGTTCTGCTTTCATCCTTGGTCTTCGGGTAAAAGTAACGCTCGTGCGTAACCAAGTCTTCCGGTGTTCCAGCCACCTCAAGCCTCTCGCCATTGATGAGCGTGATGATGGAAGAAACCTCGTCTGCTCCACAGGCTGCCAGTTCGATTTTCACAATGTGTTCCGCGTTAAGGAAAATTGCATTCTCATGTTTCCCTTGTAAATCACGACAAAACACCTTTATGAACTTCAGCGTTGTTTGAGCGCTCATTTTCGTTCTTGAAAATCAATTTTCCCAATGCCGCACCTTCAGCCGGATGGAACGGTCTTCGTTCACTTCTTCTTCCACGACGTTGAAACCGCGCGTCCGCATCTCGTCCATCAGCTTTTGATAAACGTAGCGCTGCACGACGGCCTGGCTCAATTCCTCGCCGAGCGCGCGCAACGCCGCCTCGCCGTGGCCGCTGCCAGTCACACACAGCGACGCCTTGCCACGCGCATCGCGCGAGAACGTGATGGTCACGCCTTCGCGCGTCACGGAAATCCGCTGGTCGCGGCCGAGCTGGCTCGTCACGACCTCGCTGCGCTCGATTTCGAGCTGCACGCCGTTGGTTTCCTTGCGGATGGTTTCGCCAGGGCGCTGGCTGTTGACTTCCGCCGCGACTTGATAGCCCAGCGAACTCGCCGCCGCCACCACCGCCGCGCTGAAGGCCGGCCACGCCATGATGACCACCGGAGTTAAAATGCAGACTGCGCTCATAAATTTGATTTAGCGTTTGTTGTTCATTAGCTTTGACCGGGCCTTGTTCAATTCGTCACGCGACAAGGGCGCAATTTTATAACGGTCCTTCCGCCGCGCCCGCTCTCGCTGAACCGCCCGCACGATGGAAACCAGCAGGCTGGAAATAATCACCGTTACGACAAACGGCCAGTATTTGAGAAGGTCATAAGCATCGGCTAGGCCCAGAATCAACCCGATCACCAGCGGCCCGGCGAACAAAACCACCAGCGTAACGAAGAAAACCGGCACGAACCGGCGGTCTTTGTAATAATCAAATACGTTGCCCCAGAAAAAATCCATAGCGGTTTAAAGTCATAGCTCCATCCGTCGCACCGTGCTGGCCTTGTGCGCCTCGCGCGGCACACTGGCGTTGCGGGCGCGGCCTTCCGCCCAGCTCCGCAGCCGGTTGATCTGCTCGTCCATGGTCTTCGCCAGCGGCACGGTCTGCGCGAGCGCGGCGAGGATGGATTCCGTCGTGATGTCGCCCTTGTCGTAAAACGCGTCGTAAAGCGCGCTGTTGATGGCTTCCTGAATTTCCGCGCCGCTGAAATCCGTGCTGGCCTTGCCCAGCGCGGCGACATCAAATTTTTCCACCGCGCGATTGTGCCGCCTGATGTGGATGCGGAAAATTTCCTGCCGCTCTTCCAGGCTCGGCAAATCCACGAAGAAAATTTCATCAAGACGGCCTTTGCGAAGTAGTTCCGGCGGCAGTTGTGAAATATCGTTCGCCGTCGCCACCACAAAAACTGGCGCGGTTTTTTCCGATAGCCACGTCAGAAAAGTGCCAAACACGCGCGCCGTCGTGCCGCCGTCCGTTTGCCCCGAACCTTGCGAGCCGGCGAATGCCTTGTCAATTTCGTCCACCCACAAAATCGCGGGTGCGACCGATTCCGCCACGGCGATGGCGCGGCGCACATTTTCTTCCGACGAGCCGACGAGGCTGCCAAACATCCGGCCCATGTCGAACCGCAGCAGCGGCAGTTGCCACTGGTTTGACACCGCCTTCGCGCACAAGCTTTTTCCGCAACCCTGCACGCCGAGCATCAAAATGCCTTTCGGCGCGGGCAAACCGAACGCGCGCGCCTCGCTGCTGAACGCCGCCGCGCGCTTGTCCAGCCAGTCTTTCAACACCGCCAGCCCGCCGATGTTCGAGAAACTGTCCTCCGTGGTGTAATATTCCAGCAGTCCGCTCTTGCGGATGATCTGCTGTTTCTCGGCAAAAACTTCGTTCACATCATCGCCGCTCAACCGCTCGTCCTTTACGATGATTTTGGCGAAGACATTTTCTGCCTCGCCAAGCGTCAAGCCGAGCGCCGCCGACAAGAGCCGTTCGCGCCCGACATCGTCGAGGTCAATTTTCACCTGTTTGAACTGCACGACATCCTCGATGATTTTATCTAGCAGCCCGCTTAAGTCGTCGCGCGATGGCAGCGGATAATTCAGCACCGTGACTTCCTTTTCCAACTCGGTCGGAATTTCCATCGTCGGCGAAATCAGCACAATGGTCTTGAAGCTGTTCTTCAAATGCAGCGCGATTTCCTTGAGCTTGCGGACGATGGCGAAATTATTTTTCGTCAGGAACGGATGAAAATCCTTGAAGATAAAAATCGCCGGCTCAACCTGCTCGATGACTTGCTCCAGCGCCATCAGCGGATCTTTCGTCGCCGCGCTGCGATTTTTGTGCGACTGGATGGACGTGCCGGCGGGCACGATGCCCGTGCTGTAACTCCACTCGAAGACTTTTTTCTGCCGCTTTTTGGCGATCTCCACGACCACGTTTTGCACGCGCATTTCCTCGCTGGAAATGATGTAGAGAATGGGGTAGCGCGCCCGGATGAGCGTCTCGATTTCAGCTTGGAAGTTCATTATTTTTGGAAACTATTTTCGGATTCGCGCGCCGGCGCATCGGCTCGTCGTCGGGATCCAGTTCGGACAAAATTTTCGCCATCGCCGGCGTGATGTTGTGCGCCAGAATTTTGCCGCCGGGCAAAATCAGAAATTCGCTGTGTTGGTTGGCGGTTCGCGCGGCCATGGCGGGCTGGGTTTTCACTGAATTAAATTGATTCCAAGTTCGCGCGCCAGCCCAAAAGCCGTTTCATTTTCGCCCGTTGAAATTTGGCTGGCGAGTTCGCCATGCCGCCGCGCGTGCCACGCCGGCCAGAAGCCGGACCGCAAATTTACCTTCACGTCCGGCAGATTTTCCGCCAGCCATTCCGCCACCGGCCGCCAGCAACATTCGACGTGTCCCGGCATCAGCAAATGCCGCACGATGAGTTCGCTGTGGTCATTCGCCCACAACAGATTTTCGCGCACCACGCGGACGTAATTCGGCGTTTTTGCCAGCCGCTCCGCGCAGGCGTCGTTGCCAAATTTGAAATCCGCCAGCCACACGTCAAAAATTCCGTCGAGCAGTTCGCGCGCCTGCGCCGAGCCGTGCGCGTTGGTTTTCCAAATCAACTTGGCATCCGCCGGCAGATGCGAAACAAATTCCAGCGCGGCCGGCAGGTAAATTGTCGGTTCGCCGCCGAGCACCATGATGGTTTTTGCGCCGTTCGCGAGCGCGGACTTGGCTTGTTCTGCCAATTGCGTGGCTGCGACGCCTCGTCGCCGCAATAAATCCGCAGCGTTTTCGCCGCGCGTGGCGACGAGGGCGTCGCCGCTACGCGGATTCCAGCTTTCCTTGCCGGTGATGCAAAAATCGCAGCGCATATCGCAGCCGCTCAACGCCACGGAAAACACCGGCATCAATTCCAATTCATCCGACACCTCCGTTTGCGCGGAAAAAAAGTGTGCGTCCGCACCGGCGCGGCACAGGCCGGTTTCGCCCGCGAGCCGGTTCACGCCGCAATCGTGTGCGCACAGGTGGCAGTCCGCCAAAAGCTCGTGCGCGATGCGAGCGCGCTCGCGCGCCAGCGCCGGACGCGATTGCGCGGGCGCGAAAATTTTTTCTGGCGCGGTGCAGATCATAATTCCAGCCGGTTGATGCGGCTGGATTCCACGGCGCGACCGGAATGCGACATGATCCATTTGTGCCGCAGCCACAAATACGACCAGCCGGTGAATCCGCCCGCCGCCATGACGGCGGTGCGCGCGAGGCCGGCGGTAAAAAACATGATGGCGAGGCTAATCACCCCGAAAATCAAGACCATCTGCCGCACCGTCATTTCGCCGAACAACGGAAATTGCGCCGGCTGGTGGCCGCATTCAAACGCCCACGCGACGAGCAGTCCGAACATCACCGGCGCGGCTCCGGTCATTGGCAGCGAGCTTAAAAAAATCTGCGCCAGCCCCGCGCCGGCGGCGACGATGGCGCAAAAAATCCAGAGCTGGCCGCGTGACCAGTGGCGTTCCAGTTGCGCGCCGAGCAGCACGAGCGCGAAGCCATTCATCAGAAAATCCAAAATGCCGTTCGGCAGCAGCGCGTAGCTGATGATGCGCCAGATTTGTCCGTGCCAAAATGCCGGCGCGCTGGCGGCAAGCCGGGATTGCAATTCAAATGAATGCGTCAATTCGCCAATGACGGCGGCCGCATAAACGCCCGCCAGCAAAACCAGCAGCGCGCGCGTGCCGGGCGTGAGCAGGGCGGTGAAGCGTTGCCAGAAAGCATTCATGCGGTCATTGGCCGAGCAGATTTTTCCACCACGGACGCGGCGCGGGCGCGGCGTTTTGCGCGGAGCGTTTCAGCCGCTCGGCAATCTGCGGCGGCACGGCGGTCTGCGCGGCGTCGAAGCGCAGCAGTTCTTCCGCGCCGGCAAATTCCTGGCCGGCCTGCGCTTTCGTCTGGTGCGTTTCGGCGTGCTGTGATTCCTGCGAAAGTTTGGTGTGCTGTTTCATAGGTGTCAGGCGGTTTGTTCAAAACGGGCGGCGAAAGTTTTTCGCGCGCGATGCAGTTTGCCGCGCACGGCGTCTGCAGTTTGGTCGAGTAGCGCGGCGATTTCGTCGTAGCTCAATTCCTCGTCGGCGACGAGCAGCAGGAGCAAGCGATATTCGTCGGACAGGCTGTCGAGTGTGTTTTGAATGCGCTGGCCGAGTTCCTTGGTTTCCAACACGCGCAGCGGCGAATCGGTTTTCGCGGCGGCATTTTCCCAGATGGCGTCGTCCGCGCTGGTTTGCACATGGCGGTTGTGCCAGGACTGGTTGAGGTTCTGGCAATGGTTGATGGCGATGCGGTAAAGCCAGGTGCGCGCGGAGGCGTCGCCGCGAAAATTGCCGAGGCTGCGGAACGCCTTGAGGAAAACATCATGCGTGGCGTCCTCAGCCTTTTGTGGGTCGCCGAGAAATCGCAGTGTGAGATAAAAAATCGCGCGACTGTGTTCGGCGTAAAGCGCGGCAATTTCATCCGACGGCCAGCCGGTGGGTGGCTGGCCAACCAGCGTGGAACCTTCGGCGGTTGTGTCCATGAGTGCTTTCAACGCCGATTAGACAACGCCCGAATCGGAAAGTCACGCAAACTGGTGAAGTTCTTTGTCTCGTAAAATAGAAACGCCGGGCTCAAGGCCCGGCGTTCGTGAGAAAAATTACGGCTTAGCGCGCGAGTTGCAGCGCGATTTCCTTTTCCAACTCGTGCGCCACATCAATGTCGGCGTTGCCCCAGGAGCCTAGCGCCTGCACGCTGACTTGTGTAATCTTGGGGTCAACGGATTCCACGCTGATATAGACATCGCGCTGATTGACCTTGCCTTGAAGGGAGCGGATGATGTTGGTGCTGTTATGCGGGATGAATTCGCGGATCATCACGCCATTTTGCTGGATGACGTTGACGGACGCCTGATAAACCTGATCCACGGAGCGGTTGTAGCGGCCGACAATGGTGTCCTTGCTCCAGTTGGAGCGGAACGCGGTGGTGTCGCTGACGGTATGGACGCAGCCGGTGGCGATGACCGCAACGGCGGCGAGAATGGCGAGAAAATTCATTTTCATATGGCGGACAATGCAACCGAAAACGGGCCGCGCGTCAAGCAAGATTCGCAAAGGATTTGCCGGCGGGGATTATTTGCAACTTTCAACCGGCGGCGGTTTTGAATAAAAGACTTTATGCCGCAGTTTTCCTACAAGGCCCGCAAACGTTCCGGCGAACTCGTCGAGGGTATCCTCGAAGTGCCGGACCGCAGCGCCGCGCTCACTCAGATTCAGCGTTCAGGACTCTTTCCGCTGGCCGTGACTGATGTGAAGGCCGGCGCGATGCCCGGCTCCACGAAGGGGGCGGCCAAGGGACTGGATTTTTCCTCGCTGCTGCCGCAATCCATGCGCGCACAGATGAACCAGCAGCGGAAACCGAAGTTGCAGGAACTGGCGACGTTCACCACGCAGCTCGCGAACCTGCTGCAATCGGGCATGCCGCTGACAGTGGCGTTGAACAGCATGACGCATCTGGAGACGAAAGGCATTCCCGCGCAGGTCAGCCGGGACTTGAAACAGGAAGTCACCGAAGGCCGCGGTCTGTCCGACGCGATGGCACGGCAGCCCCGGGTTTTTTCCGATTTGTATGTCAACATGGTCAAGGCCGGCGAGCAGAGCGGTTCGCTCGTTCAGGTGTTGCGGCGCATGGCGCAACATGTCCAGCAGGTCGCCGCGGTGCAGGCGAAGTTCAAGTCCGCGATGATTTATCCGATAATGGTGATTTGCGTCGGGCTGGGCATCGTGGCGTTCTTCATGTTTTTCATGATGCCGCGCTTCACGGAAATTTTTCAGGGCTTCAACATCGCGCTGCCGTTGCCCACGCGGGCGCTGATGGGCGCGAGCCACTGGTTTTTGGATTATTGGTGGCTGCTCGGCCTGATCATCATCGCGCTGGTGATTTTGATCAAGCGTTTCCAGACCAGTGCAGCCGGGGCGCGCAAGCTGGACGAATGGCGCATGAAGATTCCGGTGTTCGGAAAAATCGTGCAGCTGAATTTGTTCAGCCAGTTCGCGCGGACACTGGGCACGCTGCTGCAAAACGGCGTGCCGGTACTGACCGCGCTGAAAATCACCGAGCAGGTCATGCCGAACTCGCTCATCAAGGAGGCCGTGGCCAAGACGCGCGAGGCCGTGACGGATGGCAAGACGCTGGCGCAACCGCTGGCGCACAGCAAACTGTTCCCACAGCTCATGGTGGATTTGGTGCGCATCGGCGAGGAGACCGGCGACGTGCCCGGCGCGTTGAACAACCTCGCCGACACCTACGAGGGCGAATTGCAACTCGCACTGCGCGTGATGATGAACCTCATCGAGCCGGTGCTGATCATCCTCATGGCGGTGGTTGTCGGTTTCCTGCTGTTGAGCATTTTGCTGCCGATGTTCAACCTCATTTCGCACATCAGCACCGGCGGTGGAGGCCATTGAAATTGCGAATTTCAAATCTTAAATTTCAAATGCCCGTTTGCCGGCGCAGTTGGGTGTTTTTGCCGGCAAATTCGTCATGCGAAATTCGTCGTTCGAAATTTGGCTTCACGCTCATCGAAATCATGGTCGTGATTGCGATCATCGGCCTGGTCGCGGCGATGGGGCTGCCGAACATCATCCGGGCGGTGCAGAAGGAAGGCATGCGCAAAGCGGTGAGCGATTTTCAGGACGTTTGTTTCACCGCCCGCGAGCGCGCCATTGTCAGCAAACAAAAAACCTCCGTGCTGATTCATCCCGCCGAAGGCACCTTCAGCGTGGATGGCGCGGCGGCCGGCAGCACCAGCAACGGCAAAGTCGCCGCCTCCAAGCTGCCGGACAGCATCAAGTTTGCGCTGCTCGACATTTTCCGGCAGGACTATCTGGAATCGGACTGGGCGCGGGTTTTCTTTTATCCCGACGGCACCTGTGACGAGACGGTCATCGTGTTTTTTGGGCGGGGCGAATCGGAAAAAATCACGCTCGACTACGCCACCGCCACGCCCATCGTCAGCGATGTGAACCGATGAACACCCAAGCCAGCCATTTCAGCCACCGCCGCCGGGCATTTTCCTTGCTGGAAGTGATGATTGCCATCGCGATTTTTTTCCTCTCGGTATTCGCGATTTTGAGCCTCGTGTCGCAGTCGCTCAGCAACGCGCGCCGGTTGCAGCGGCCGCAAGTGGACGCCAGCCCCGTGCTCGCAACTTACGCCGCCACCAATATTTTGATTGAGGGCACCTATTCCGGCAACCTGTCCGACTTGCTGGGCGATGCCTACCACAATTATTTCTGGACGGCGCAAGTCACCGAGGTCGCCACGAACAAATTGTTCAGCGTCGAATGCGCTGTGCAGGAGCGCGGCAACCGTGAAATCATCTCGGATCTGTCCACGGTTTTGTATCGTCCTGAATCGCCGGCCGGCAGCCTTGATGGCGGCAACTTCATCCACAAATGAAATTGCGCATTTCAAATCTCAAATTTCAAAAGATTTTCCGCCCGCCGGGCTGGCAGCGCCGGGCACTGGCGGATTCGTCATCTAAAATTCGCCATTCGAAATTTGGCTTTACGCTCATCGAAATCATGATTGCCATCGCCGTTTTCAGCCTGGTGCTGGCGGCGATTTACCAGACGTGGGGCGCCATCATGCGCTCGACACAGGTCGCGCAGGATGTCGCCGCGCAGGCGCAGCGCCAGCGCATCACGCTGCGCACCATCGAGGATTCGCTGATGGCCGTGCAATCGTTCCAGGCCTCGCCGAAATATTATAGCTTCGTGGTGGAAGGCGACCAGTCGTCGCTGTTGAGCTTCACCGCGCGCGTGCCGGACATTTTTCCGCGCAACGGAAAATTCATCAGCCCAAGCACCGGCCGCGATTTTAATTTGCGCCGGCTGACTTACTCGCTGGAAGCTGGCGAGGGCGGCCAGAAAAATCTCGTGCTGCGCCAGAATCCGGTGCTGATGGATCTGGATCAGGATGAGCAGCAGTTTCCGCTGGTGCTGGCGCGGAATGTCCGCACGTTTACGGTCGAGTGCTGGGACACCAACAAGCTGGAATGGGCCACGGAATGGGATGACACCAATGCCATTCCGGTGATGCTCCGCGTAAAACTTGTCCTCGGCGGCAACACCGTGGCTGGCTCCGGGGCACCGGATTTTTCGGTGGCGCGGCTGTTTTCGCTGCCGTCACAGACCATGCCCGCCGGCGTGCAAAACGGCACCATTGGCAACAACGGCGGCGGCGGGCCCGGCGGATTGTTGCAAGGGTTGTTGCCGAAGCCCGGCGCCAACCGGCCGGGAGGCGGTGGCTGACCCATGAAAATTTCCCTGCACAAATCCCGGCGCGGCTTTGCCGTCATCATCGCCCTCGTAGCGGTGGCGGTGTTGGCCATGCTCGCCGGCGCACTGGCGGTTTTCATGAAGGTGGAAAACCAGCTCGCGCAGAACGGCAACGACGATGAAAAACTGCTGTGGCTCGGCCGCGCCGGCGTGGAGCGCGCTTGCTGGATTCTGGCGCAGGAACCCGGCGGCCCTTCATCGCTAAAACAGATCTGGGCGGGCGGCCCTGGCGATGGTCCGGAGACGAACAGCCCGCTTTCCGGCGTCACGCTGGATAATTATCCCGTCGGCGACGGCACGGTGTCGCTGCACATCATCGAGCTGGAAAGCAAAATCAACATCAACCGCGCCGACACGCCGCTGTTGACGCAGGTGCTCACGACGATGGGCGTGGATGCGAGCCTGATTTCGGTCGTGTCGGATTCGATTCAGGACTGGATTGACACCGATGACGCCACGCGGCCGGCTGGCGCGGAGAGCGATTATTATCAGGGACTCACGCCGCCGTATTACGCCAAAGATGCGCCGATGGACGACATCGAGGAGTTGCAGCTCGTCAAAGGCGTGACGCCGCTGATGTTCAAGGGCGGCACGGCGGCGGATCCGAATTCGCCGTTCCAGCATCACAAGCTCGGCTTCGGCAACGCGCCGGGCCAGGCGGAGGATTATCCGTTCGGCCTGCGCGACGTGTTCACGCCGTTCTCCAACGGCAAAATCAACATCAACACCGCCGACGCCAACGTGCTGCAATGTCTGCCCGGCATGGATGCGAATTCGTCTCAGGCCATCATCACGCTGCGCACGAGTGACGGCGGCGCGGACAACAACAACGGCGTCATCGCCAGCCTTGGCCAGTTGCAGCCGGTGGTTTCCAACCCGCAGGCGTTCCAGTCTATCAACAATTATTGCACCATACGCGGCGACACTTACGAAGTTCACGCCACCGCGCAGGTCGGCGCCAGCCAGCGCGAATTCATCGCCGTGATTTACCGCGTCGGCAACCACACCGAGGTCGTCGGCTTCCACCCGAAATGAGTTGAAATCACGCCGCCGCCCGCTATCGTTGCCCCATGCGTGCGCCCTTGATTTTGCTGCTCCTGCTTGGCCTGCTGGCCTCCGCTCCCGCCGCCGATGCCGTCGCCGGCAAGGTCATCAAAGTGCTGCCGCTCCTGCTCGACCTGAAGGGCCGCGCCGCGCTTTCGCCGAGCCTGTTTGACCGTGATGCCTATCAGCTCAAGCTGCATGAGCAGACCAATGAAGTTTCCACCATCCGCTACGATGTCCAATGGTCAGCGAAAAATTCGGACGGACAAAAATTAAAACTGCGCCTCGAACTGCGCGGCGTCACCGCCGCCAATCTGCCGAAGCTGAAGACGCTGGAAACCGAAGTCGCCGCCGGCAAATACAGCCAGTGGACTTCGCTGGCGCTGGACGGCGATGAATTCAAAACCTTTGCCGCCATCACCGCGTGGCGCGCGACGTTGTGGGACGGCGAGACCTTGCTCGGCGAGCAAAAATCATTTCTTTGGTGAACCTGGCGAAACGCATTTCCTGTTTTGGTTTAATATTTCTGCTCGGCGGTATGGCGCTGCGGGCGGAAAATCTATCCGTTGCCACCACCAATGCGGTGGCGGATACCAATTTTACTGTGACCGCTCCGGCTGAAGCCGCCGGGGCCGTTTCCAATGCCGTCGCGCCAACCACCAATCCTGCTGCCGCCGTTTTCGCTGCTCCCGTCACCAACGGCATCGTCGCCGCCACACCCGCGATGTCATTGTCTCCCGCTGTGCCGGTGCATGACAATTTGATCTGGCTGGGCATGGCCGGAGTTTCCGCGCTGTCGCTGGCGGCGATAATTATTTCATGGCAGGTTTCGCGCCGGCAACCCGCGTCCGCGCCGGTTTCCGCGCAGTCCGAAAATTTGCCGGTGCCGGTGGCGCAGTTCCTGCCGCTGATTTCGCTCACCGTCAAGGAGACGCTCGCGCACGAGCTGGCCGCGCAGCGCCGTGAACTGCTGTCTGCGCAACAGGCGGCCACAATGGAACTCGCGCAGCTCGCCCGCCGGCTGGAAGCCATCCAGACGCCGTTGCTGGAGCGTCCGGTGGCCCCGCGCAACGGCACGGCCAAGGGTCTCCGCGAAATTCCCATCAAATTATTTTGCGAGTGCGGGCAGAAATATTCCTTTGAAGTCCGGCCGGTGGATGGGCGGATGCCGTTTCCCGTCGCTTGTCCGGCTTGCGGCCAGGATGGCACCGGCCAGGCCAACCATTTTCTCGCCAAGATGCTCAACGGCGTCACGCAACCGCTGCCGTCGCCGTCGCTGGCTTTGCCGCCGGCCCAACCGCCCGCCACGCCGCCGCCGTTGGTTGAGACCACGAAAAGCGCGACCAACGGCCACGAGCCAGCCAACGGCACCACGGCTTCGCCCCACCACACCGATATTTGCATCGCAAACCTGCTGGCTGAGGGCAGCCATTTGTTGGAGGCCGGCAAATACGATTCCGCGTTGAAATGTTTTGATACCGCGCTCGCCTTGCACCCGGATCGCGCGGATACGCTCGTGAAGCTGGGCAGCGCTTTGGACCGTCTGGGGCGCACGGACGAAGCGCTGAAATCTTTTGACCGCGCCATTGAGCTGGATGATTCGCTCGCCACCGCCTACTTGAACAAAGGCGGCATCTTCAACCGGCTCGCCCGCTATGATGAGGCCTTGCAGTGCTACGAGCAGGCGCTGACCAAACAGAAAAAATCCGCCGCATGATTCCCGTCAAAATTTTTTGCGCGTGCGGGCAGAAATACGCCTTCGAAGTCGAGCCGGTGAATGGCGCGATGCCGGTGGCGGTGAATTGCCCGGTGTGCAACCGCGACGGCACCGAGTCGGCCAACCAGGTGCTCGCCAAAATCCTCAAGGGCAAAACCCAGCCGCTGCCACCGCCGAGTGTTAACACGCTGTTGAATGCCGTCGAGTCCAGTCTTGCCCCGCACCTCATCGAGGCGCTCAAGGATGCCGTCGTGCAGGAGCTCGCCGCGCAACGCCGCGAACTTCTCGCTGGCCAGCAGGCCGCCGCCGCCGAACTGACCGAACTTGCGCGCCGGCTCGAAGCCGTCCAGACGCCGATGTTCGAACGCCTTCGCGCCTACGAGGAGCGCATCGCCGAACTGGAAAAAGACCTGGCCAGCCAATCGAAGGAAAACCGCGAGCTGCTGAAGATGAAGATTGGCATGCTCCGCGAAAAGCTGGAAGCCGAGCGCACCGGCGGCCGCAGTGTGAATTTCAACTGACCCGCGCCTTTTTCTCCTGCGCCAGCAGCGTCTGCTCAAAACAATCAATCGCCTCGGCGTGGCGGTTCAATTTGTTCAGCAAGCCACCCTTCGCCAGCAGCGCCAGCGTGAATGCGCCGTTGCCGGCGAGTGCGCGGTCGCAGCACGCCAGTGCCTCCTCCAGCCGGCCGAGTTTCTCCAGCGCGGCGGCTTTTTTCACCAACGCCTCGGGATGCGCCGGCTGCACAGCGAGCAGGCGTTCCAAAATATCGAGCGCCTTTTGCGGCTGGCCGGCGTCGAGGGATTTCTGCGCGCTGATCAGCGGGTCGGCGGATTTCGGGGCGGGCGATTCGGTGATCAGGCCATGGCCGCTTTCCAGTTCAATGATTTTTTTCTCCAGCTGGCTGACCACGTCCAGCAGCCGCGTGTTGGAAACCTCCACCGCCGCCCGGCCCGGCGCGGCAAGCTGATGCACTGCGCTGGCGTTGGCGAGGGCGGCTTGTTGTTGCGCGGAAATCTGCGCGATCTGTGCGAAGGCGCGCCACTGGAAGAAAACCATCAGCAGCAAAATCCCCAGCCCGGCGAGGCCGAACCCGCCCGCCACCAGCAACGTGAGCTGCTGGTTCTTGCGCGCCGCCTCCGCATCCGAGGCGCGCTGCTCGGCCACGGTCTGTTCGAGCGATTGCAGCCGCGCGTTCAGCGCGTCGGCATTTTTCTTCGCGTCCTCGGCGGCGGCGAGGCTGCCGGCCTCAATGTCCATGCGCGTGGCGTGAAGCTGTTCCTGGATTTGCAGATAGCCGTTGGCCACGGCGTCATTCGTGAACACGGTGGCGATATTGGTCTGGGCGCGCGCGGGGGCGAGGACCAGCCACGTGGCGGCGAGCACCAGCGGAAATAGGGTGGATAATTTCAGTTTCATCCGGCCGCGCAGCGTGCGGCGGACGCGAAATGAAGTCAATTGGATTTCAAATCAAACTCCAGCCGCGTGCGCGAGCCGGTCTGGACGTTGCGTATTTCCATCTCCTGCAGTTCCCACTGGCCGTTGACCTTCTTGAACGACTTCGGTTCGAACTCCTTCAGCAATTTGCCCTGCGCGTCGTAGGCCTCGCCGGCGAGGATGCCGCCGGTTTCCTTGTCAATCCACGACAGCACGCGCGAATAGCCGTTGGTGGCCGGATTCGGATTGGTGCTTTCGAGCAGCGTGTAATCGCGCCCGCGTTTCAAGTTCGTCGGCTTCGGCAAAACCTTCTGCGCCGGCCAGTGGAAAAATTCCAAGCCGAGGTCGCAAAGCCAGAAATCGGAATGGCAAAAAGGCATTGTCATTTCAGCTTCATCCGAAAGAGGACTAACTCCCCAGTCATCCAACCGTGAAAGAGTAGTCCCCGACCCACACACATGCACAATTGCATATTTATTCGCCAACGATTCTTGATGGATAATTCGTAACTTGTCTCCGGTTTCCAAATTGGTTTCTACGCCTTCGTAAATGCTCAGCCAGTTTGTGGCTTTAATAACAACCAAAAAATTTATTTGAATCTCCGAATTTTTACCTTTGGCGTCTTTAATTTTTAAAGCGCCCGAGTTGGTGAAATTTTCAGTCGGTTTTACGTCAGCAAGTTGCCGGGCAAGATTACGCCCTTGAATTTCCGCGTCGGACAAAGTGTTTGTTTGCGCCGTCGCGCCTGCGGCAAAAAACAGAACCAGCGCGGCCAATGCAAAAAAAAATCTCATTTGGTTGCGAGCGCCAGTTGCAGGACTTCGGAAATCTGCTTCACAAAATGCACCTTCAATTTCGCGCGCACCTCCGCCGGCACGTCTTCCCAGTCCGGCCGGTTGCCTTCCGGCAAAATTACCTGCTTCACGCCAAAGCGCGATGCGGCGATCACCTTTTCCTTGATGCCGCCCACGCGCATCACGCGGCCGCGCAGAGAAATTTCGCCGGTCATCGCCACGTCGGAACGCACGCGCCGCTTGCTCATCAGGCTCGCCAGCGCCGCGCAGATCGTCACCCCCGCGCTCGGCCCGTCCTTGGGCGTGGCGCCGGCGGGAACATGGATGTGCAAATCGTGTTTGCCGTAATCGTCAAAATCCAAATCCAATTTCTTGGCCTGCGAACGGAGATAGCTCACGGCGGTCTGCGCGCTTTCCTTCATCACCTCGCCGAGCGAGCCGGTGAGAATCAAACTGCCGCGCCCGCGCATCCGCGTGGCTTCGATGAACAACACATCGCCGCCCACCGGCGTCCACGCGAGCCCGGTTGCGATGCCGATTTCGGCAATTTTCTCCGCGCTCTCGGCCACAAACTTCGCGTGGCCGAGATAATCCTTCACATCCTTCGGCTCCAGCTTGATGGCTTGCGCCGCGCCGTTCTTGGCAACAATCTTGCGCGCCGATTTGCGGGCGAGCGCGGCGATTTCGCGTTCGAGCTGGCGCACGCCGGCCTCGCGCGTGTATTCGCGGATGAGTTCGCGCAGCGCGGCGTCGGAGATTTTCACGTCGCTGCGGGTGAGTCCGTGTTCCTCCAGCTGGCGCGGCACCAAGTAGCGCTTGGCAATCTGCAATTTTTCCGTCTCGGTATAGCTGGGCAGCTCGATGACTTCCAAGCGGTCGCGCAACGCGGGATGAATCGGGTCGAGCCAGTTCGCCGTGGCGATGAACAATACGCGTGACAAGTCGAACGGCAGGTCGAGGTAGTGGTCGGTGAACGTGTGGTTCTGCGCCGGGTCCAAAACTTCGAGCAGGGCGGACGCCGGGTCGCCGCGAAAATCGGAACCGATTTTGTCCAGCTCGTCGAGCAAGATGACGGGATTACGGCTCTCGACGCGGCGGAGCGTTTGCAAAATCCGGCCGGGCAGGGCGCCGACGTAGGTGCGGCGGTGGCCGCGAATCTCCGCTTCATCGCGCATGCCGCCGAGCGAGATGCGGGCGAACTTGCGGCCGAGCGCATCGGCCACGCTTTTGCCGAGCGAGGTTTTGCCGACGCCGGGCGGGCCGACGAGACAGAGGATGGGGCCTTTGATTTCCTTGCGGCGCTGGAGCACGGCGAGAAATTCCAGCAGCCGGTCCTTCACCTTTTCCAGGCCGAAGTGTTGCTCGTTGAGGATTTTTTCCGCCAGCTTCAGGTCGAGCTTATCCACGGTTTCGGTCTGCCACGGCAGCGCGAGGATCCAGTCGAGGTAATTGCGGGAAACGCCGTATTCGGCGGCGGCGGGCGACGTCTGCTGCATCCGGTCGAGCTCCTGATTCGCGGCCTTGCGCGCCTCGTCGGGCAGCTTGGCTTTTTCGATTTTCTCGCGGAGGTTCCGGATTTCGCTCGCGTTCGGGTCGGTATCGCCGAGCTCGCGCTGGATGACGCGCATTTGTTCGCGCAGGAAGAAATCGCGCTGTGTCTTGGAGATGTTCGTGGCGACGTCGTTCTGAATTTTTGAACTGAGATTCAGAACTTCCTGTTCCCGGCTTAGGAGCGGCAGGAGTTTTTGCAACCGCTCGCGGACGGAAATGGTTTCCAGTAGCTTCTGTTTTTCGTCCAGCGGCAGCCCGAGGTTCGCGGCGATGAGGTCGGCGAAATGGCCGGGATGCTCGGTGTTCAGTGCGGCGATTTTTACCTGGTCAGACAGCGCCGGTGAAATCTTGGCGATCTCCTCGAACTGTTTGTGCGCGTTGCGGAGCATCGCCTGCAATTCGACGGAATCCTCCGTCTCGTCGCGGAGCAGCTCGAACTTCGCACGCAGATACGGCGCAGGATCAGTGAATGAATTCAGCCGGATGCGCCACAAGCCCTCGACCAGCACGCGCACGGTGCCGTCGGGAAATTTCACCATCTTGTTCAGCCGCGCCACGCAGCCGACGGTGTGCAGGTCTTCTGGGCCGGGTTCGGCGACGTCGGGATTCTTTTGCAGCACCGCGCCGAGCAGACGGTCGCCGGCCACGAGGTCATCCACGAGTTTGAGGCTGGGGCCGGTCTCCACGAGCAGCGGCACGACCGCACCGGGGAAAATAACGATGTCTGACAGCCCGAGGATGGGCAGCAACTCCGGCAGCGACCGTGAGGAGACGCGGTTGGGCACCCCGGTCTTCTCAGTGGAACCGAGGATGCTGACGAATTCTGTTTCTTGCGTGCTCATCGCATGATTTGCCAGTCATTAAACAACCGCGCGCCCTAAAAGTTCAAGCGCGGTCAAACTCCTTCGGTGATGGGAACCTTGGTCGCCTTGGCCGGCTGCTTCCGCAACGGCGGCACATCCACCCGTAAAAACCCGTTCACATAAACCGCTTTCGCCTGCGACAAATCATAGCCCGGCGGCAAATCCAGCACGGTCTCAAACGGCCCATAGCTGATTTCCATCACCAGAAAACTGCACTGCGGCGCGCGGCAGCAATCCGGGCGGACGCCGTTGATGCGCAGCCGCTGGCCCTCCACCGTGATCTCCAGGCTGTCGCTCTTCATCCCGGCCAGCTCGGCCTTGATGACCAGGCCGGTTTCCGTGACGTAGATGTCGGTATGCGGCGTCCAGCGGCCGGTGGTCGGCTCGCCGCCGCCGGGCTGCTGGAAAAAATGCGTGGTGGAACTGATTTTGTTGACGGCCATGACAGGTTGCGTTTGATTGTCGTTCTGAATCGCGGAAAATCAGGATTTGGGCGCATCCTTCTTCGGCGCGGGCGAATGGTCATGCCCGCAGCCGCAATGCTCATCGTGCTCATGATGTTTGGGACTGGAACTGCGCCAGACGAACACCGCGCCCACACCCAGCACGAGGACGATCGAAAGAAATTGCGACCAAGTCATGCGGGCAACATAGCCGCAAACCGCCCGTGCGCAAATGGAATTTTCGGCGTGAACGTTCCGCCCGTTCCGCTACGCTCTCCGCATGGCTGAACTGTTTCGTCACCACCACCGCGTCACCTACGCCGAATGCACTATCGGCGACCACATCTACCATTCGCGCTACCTCGACCTGCTGGAGGCCGCGCGCGGCGAATTCATGCGCGCGCTTGGTGCGCCGGTGCTGGTGCTGCAGGATGCGGACTTTATTTTTCCCGTCATCGAGGCGCGGCTGCGCTACAAGGCGCCGGCGCGGTATGACGACCTGCTGACCATCGAGGTGGGGATGACGCTGGTGGAACGCGTGCGGCTGAACTTTGGCCACCGTATTTTGAACCAGGACGGTAAACTCATTCTCGAAGCGGAAACCTTTCACTGCTGCACCAGCCGCGATGAAAAGCCCAAGCGCCTGCCGCCGGAACTGGTGGAAAAACTGAAGCCTTATCTTGCTCTGTAATCTGCGACGAAGTTACGGCACCTTAAGTTTGAAAAAGTAATTTTCAGCTGGTAAAGGAATTGAAACTTGATTCTGCAGGCTGGTGAAATTCAGCGTGGGTGTATTGGTAACGTTCAGCCAATTGGTGAAATTCAAATTTTGGTTTTTGGTTAAAACCAAATCCAGTGAGGGCACGTTCCAACAAAGCGTAAGACAGTTTGGAAGGACTTTAATATTCAAGCCAAGATTAGGGGCTGGCGAAGAAGAATAAATCACCCCTCCGGGACCGGCGGGGTTGACGCCTGCGGCAAATAGTTGTCCGCCATCCGCTGAAATGGCGGCGGAATACCAATTTTCTTTGGGCACATCATTGTTGATCCACGTCGTGCCATGATTTGTAGAGAGAAATATGACGTTTGTGAGTTGTGCCAGAACGACGAGCCGGCTGCTGTCCGCAGACAGGGCAACGCTTTGTAGTTTGGGCACCAAATTATTAGACGACCACGTCAGGCCATAATTGGCCGAGACAAAGACGGCGTTGTTATTAAAGGCTACTGCCGCGATTTCGTCTCCGTTTGCCGATGAGGCGATTGAAGTCCAGTTGAGGCTGGGTGAATTATTGTTGGTATCCCAGGTCGCGCCCGCATTGGTCGAAATAAAAATCATGCCCGCCCAGGGGGCAGCCGCCAGTTTGTTTCCGTTCGCCGAAACGGAAAGATGATTCCAGTCATTGGTTGGTGCGCTTGTCGCGGCCCAAGTTAGTCCGGCGTTGGTTGAAATATAAATATTGCCCGCCAAATTATTTCCACCGCTACCAACCGCCGCCACCAATTCATTGCCGTCAGCCGAGGATGCCACGGTTCTCCAGAGGTTGGTTGGAGCACCGGTTGGTATCCAACTGGATCCAAAGTTGGTGGAAATATAGATGCTGTTAAAAGTTACTGCGGCAACGAATCTGCCTTCGGCCGAAGCAGAAACCCAAGTTCCACCAGTCCAAGGCGGGTTGTTGGTCATCCAGGTTGCACCTGAATTGGTGGAAGTGGATACCGTGAAAGGAAATCCTCCGCTGGCAATGATGTATTTTCCGTTTGCCGAACAAGCCGTCGAATTCCACGTTGTGTTTGTTGGTGCGGAAGTTTGCGTCCATGTCTGGGCGGAGACTGTAAGTCCGGCTGGCATCAGTCCCGCAGCCAGCAGAATGCCCCAAAGAGTTTTCATGTTCTGATTTGATTTAATTTTTTCAATTTTCCGTTTCCAGTCAATATCAGTTTACTTATCCGTCGGCGCGTAGGGCGGGTTTGTCAGTTTATCCAACACAAAGCCGTTCGCGGTGCCGGCTGGCGCTTCCGGCTTGCACGCCCCGCCATTCTCTGCTCAAATTCAGCGGCGCGCGCGATGCAAAACCAACCTCAAAATTACCCCAAACATTACTGCGGTGTCTTTGGCATTTTCGGCCACCCGAATGCGGCCGAACTGGCCTACTTTGGCCTCTATGCCCTGCAACATCGCGGCCAGGAAAGCGCCGGCATCGTCACCTGTCACGAGGGCAAATTTTACAAGCACCACGGCATGGGCCTCGTGCCGCAGATTTTCAACGACCCCAAAATCCTCCACGAACTCGTCGGCGACCGCGCCATCGGCCACACGCGCTATTCCACCACCGGCTCATCGCAGTTGCGCAACGCCCAGCCGCTGACGGTGGACTGTGCGCGCGGCCAGATCGCCGTGGCCCACAACGGCAACCTCACCAACGCCGCCATCCTCCGCGATGAACTCGAATCGCGCGGCCTCGTGTTCCAAACCACCGTGGACAGCGAGATCATCATCATGATGCTCGCGCAGCCGGAAATGGGCGGCGTGGCCAATTCGCTCGCCCGCACCTTGCGCCGCATCGAGGGCGCCTATTCGCTCGTCATCATGACGGAAAAAGAGCTCATCGGTGCGCGCGACCCGCACGGGTTCCGGCCGCTCTCCATCGGCCGCACGGCGGAAGGCGCGTATGTGCTCTCCAGCGAAACGACGGCGTTTGATTTGATCCACGCGCGCTTTGTCCGCGACGTGGAACCGGGCGAAATCGTCATCATCAACGACAAAGGGCTGACGAGCATCCAGGCTTTTCCCGAACACCAGAAACGCGCGTTCTGTGTTTTTGAATACGTCTACTTCGCGCGGCCGGACAGCGTCATCCAAGGCCACAGCGTCTATGACGTGCGCAAGGAAATGGGCCGCCAGCTTGCACGCGAACACGGCGTTAAGGCCGACCTCGTCATCCCCGTGCCGGACAGCGGCGTCTGCGCCGCGATGGGTTATGCCGAGCAATCCGGCATCCCCTACGAGATGGCGTTCATCCGCAACCATTACGTCGGCCGCAGCTTCCTCCAGCCCACGCAGCTCATCCGCGATTTCAACGTGCGCGTGAAGCTCAACCTCATCGAGTCGCTCGTGAAGGACAAAAGCGTGGTGATCGTGGACGATTCCATCGTGCGCGGGACGACGTGCCGCTCCCGCGTGAAAACGCTCAAGGACGCCGGCGCGCGAGAGGTTCACGTCGCGGTGAGCTGTCCGCCGCACCAATTCCCGTGCGTGTATGGCATTGATTTCCCCGACCGCAGCAAGCTGATGGCTGCGAACAACACCGTGGACGAAATCCGCAAATACCTGAACGCAGACTCGTTGCATTATCTCTCGCAGGCCGGCATGGTGGCGGCCACCGGCCAGCCGCCGGAAGCGTTCTGTATGGCGTGCTACAACGGCAATTATCCCGTGCCCTACGACCCGCTGCTGGACAAACACATCATCGAACGCCGCCGCACGCAGACGCAAACCCTCGGCGAAGCCGCCGCGAAGGAAGACGAGCAGATAAAATTGTTGAAGGTGTGATATGAGTCTGACCGCCGCGCAACTCGCCGCTTACATTGACCACACGGTGCTTAAGCCTGACGTCTCGCCGGCGCAAATCGAGCAGCTTTGCGCCGAGGCGCGTGAACACAACTTTTTCTCCGTCTGCGTCAACGGCTCGTGGGTCGCCGCCGCGCGGCATTTCCTCGATGGCTCGGACGTGAAGGTGGCCAGCGTCGTCGGCTTCCCGCTCGGCGCGATGAGCAGCGACGTGAAACGCTACGAGACCGAAGTCGCGATTGACGACGGCGCGCACGAGATCGACGTGGTGCTGAACATCGCGCGGCTCAAGGCCGGCGATGACAAATACGTCTTGCGCGAACTACTTGACGTGGTGGAAGCCGCCGACGAACGCACGGTAAAAGTGATTTTGGAAACCTGCCTGCTGAACGACGAAGAAAAAGTCCGCGCCTGCAAACTGGTCGTGGAGAGCGGCGCGCACTTAGTGAAAACGTCCACTGGTTTCAGCACTGCCGGCGCGACGATTGCCGATGTGAAGCTCATGCGCGAAACCGTCGGCCCGAAATTTGGCGTGAAAGCCTCCGGCGGCGTCCGCGACGCGCAGACCGCGCTGGCGATGATTGCCGCGGGCGCGACGCGGATTGGAACTTCAAACGGGATCGCCATCGTGAAAGGTTTGAGCGGCGGCGGGAGTTATTGAGGGGCGGCGTTTTTCGGGGATGGGATTTTTCTCGCGGCGCGGGAAGCTTTCAGTTACTAAAAGTTTATGACGTCCCCCGTTTTCCCTGGCCAGACTTCGCCTGTCAAGCGGACGCCAATGGCTGCCGCTGTTTCCGTGTTCATCACGGTGTTTCTCATTACGGTGATCATTGCGACGGCCATCACGTTCATTTTGCCAGATTCGTATGCCAGCACCGCGCGCATCAAGCTGGAACCAAAGGCCAGTCAAGGCACCAACGCCGCGATTTATGACCCCTATTTCGTCCAGACAGAATTTGAAGTCATGCAGTCCCAAGTGGTGCTTGAGCCGGTCATCACCAAGCTGAATCTGAATGTCGAGTGGGGAAAGAAATATTTCAACGGCGCAACCCTCAAGTCTGCGGAGTCCATGGAAATCCTGAAAGGCCGCTTAAGCCTGGCCACAGTTCGCGGAACCAAGCTGATTGCCATCACCGTTTACAGCGATGACCGGAACGAAACGGCACGGATTGCCAATGCCATCGCCGAATCATACCAGGAGTATGCCGTGGGGAAAAATTATCCGACCGGCGCAGTTCAAATCATTGACCGCGCCGAGCCGGGCAGGTATCCGGTCAAACCCAACAAACCGCTGAACATCGGCTTGGGTGTGGTGGCGGGAATTGTTCTCGGCGCGCTGGCAGCGATGATCGTGGGATTGTTCGCGTCGCGCAAAAACTAAATTTTAACTCACCGTCTCCGTCAGGTTTTTCCCGCCATTCACGAGGAACAGCACCGCCATGCGGACGGCGAGGCCGTTCGTCACCTGTTCCAAAATCACCGAGCGGCCGCAGTCGGCGATCTCACTGTCAATCTCCACGCCGCGGTTGATCGGGCCGGGGTGCATGATGAGCGCGTCCGGCTTGATCTTCGCGAAGCGCGCCTTGGTGAGGCCGAATAGCTGCGTGTATTCGCCGATGCTCGGGAACATCGTCTTGCGCTGGCGCTCGTGCTGGATGCGCAGGAGGTTGATGATGTCCGCGTCGCGGATGGCCTCGTCCACGTCGTGCGTCACGCGGCAACCCATCTGCTCGAAGGTTTTCGGCACGAGTGTCGAAGGACCGCAGAGCGTCACCTTCGCGCCAAGTTTGGTCAGCGCCCAGATGTCCGAACGCGCAACGCGGCTGTAAAGGATGTCACCGAGAATTGTCACGTTCAACCCGGCGATGCGGCCTTTTTTCTCGCGGATGGTGAAACAGTCGAGAAACGCCTGCGTCGGATGCTCGTGCGCGCCGTCGCCGGCGTTGATGACGTGGGCGTTCAGCACGCGGGAAAGAAAATGCGGCGCGCCGCTCGCGCTGTGACGGATGATGATGAAATCGGCGTTGAGCGCCTGTAAATTGAGGGCGGTGTCCTTGAGCGTCTCGCCTTTTTTGAACGACGACGCCTCGGTGGAGAAATTCACGATGTCCGCGCTCAACCGCGTGGCCGCCAGTTCGAAACTTGTGCGTGTGCGCGTGGACGGCTCGACGAACAAGTTGACGACGGTCTTGCCGCGCAGCGCCGGAACTTTTTTAATGGCGCGTTCGCCGACGGCCTTGAAACCGCGCGCGGTGTCGAGCACGGTGGTGATTTCCTCGGCCGTGAGCGATTCGATGTCGAGCAGATGTTTTTTGGTCCAGGCCATAAGTTATTTCTTTTTGAGGATGACTTCATCCTTGGTTGCGCCGGCCTCGGTGAGTTGCAGGGAAATTTTTTCGTCGAGCGAGGTCGGCACGTTCTTGCCGATGAAATCCGCCTTGATGGGCAGTTCGCGGTGGCCGCGGTCCACCAGCACGGCGAGCTGGATTTTTTTGGGCCGGCCAAAATCGTTCAGCGCATCCATCGCCGCGCGCGTGGTGCGGCCGCTGAATAGCACGTCGTCCACCAACACGATGGTCTTGCCGTTCACATCGAACGGAATGTCCGTCGGATGCACGGTCGGCGCAACGCGGTGGTCGAGGTCGTCGCGGTGCATCGCGGTGTCGAGGATGCCGACCGGCACGGCATGGTTCCAGATGCTGGCGAGAATTTTGGCGAGTCGCGCGGCCAGATGATCGCCGCCGACCGGAATGCCAACGAGCGCGACTTCGGTGCTGCGCTCGTTGCGCTCGGCAATTTCGTGGGCAATGCGGGTGATCGCGCGCTGGATGGCGAGCGCGTCGAGAATGACGGTGGCTTCAGGCATAAAAAATCGCGAACTGCACCCGTGGTCTGGGGTTGGTTCGCGTTTTCAGTTTGTTTTTCATTTTTCCTTTGCCGCCTCGCTGGACGGAGTTAAAGGAACAGATTTCTTTAATTCGTCGCGGCAGCCTGTCGGGATTTACGCCACTGGGCGCGATGTTTGATGATCCAATCCGTTAGGGCGCGCTCGAAGCCGATGTCATGGCCGGCCTTCTCGGACTCGATCCACTTGTGGCGCAGGATTTCCTCGCGCTCGGCCTGGAACTCGCGGTAAAGCGTGGAGTTCTTCAGCAAATCGTTCGCCGATGATGATTCTTTTGCGACGTTCGACATGGTTGATTTAATAACGAGTGTTAACTTAAGTCCAAGCGGGGGTTCTGGCAAATGAAATCTGGAGCATGAAAATGCGGTGAAATTCAACGGCTTGCGGCGGCGGCGGGGACGGGCAAGTGTGCCGGCCAAAAACATTTCGACCCGACGGGCATTCGCGTTTATTTTCTACCTCATGAGTGAGGAGATTTTTGACGTGGTCAACGAGTGCGACCAGGTGGTCGGGCAGAATACCCGACGCGAAGTGCATCGGCTGGGGTTGAAGCATCGCGCCGTTCATGTGCTGGTGTTCAATGCGCGCGGTGAAGTTTTTCTCCAGAAGCGCTCGCTGAAAAAGGACATCGCTGGCGGCAAGTGGGATTCGTCCGCGTCCGGCCATCTGGACACCGGCGAGCATTACGATGCCTGTGCGGTGCGCGAGGTGCGCGAGGAAATCGGGCTGCACCTGACGCAGACGCCGCAACGACTTTTCAAAATTGATGCGTGTCAGGAAACCGGCTGGGAATTCTGTTGGATTTATCGCTGCGTCAGCGAAGGGCCGTTTGTTTTGCATCCCGATGAAATCGAGACGGGTGCGTGGTTCGCACCAGCGGCGGTGACGAAGTGGGTGGATGAAACCCCCGAGGATTTCGCAAGCTGTTTCGTGCTGTTGTGGGAAAAACATTTAAGCGCGCGCTAAAAAAATTTTGCCATGCAAATTTCCGAACTCGCCCAAGTCCTCGTTGCCCTCGGTTGCCCCGCCGGGAAATCCGCCGATATGGCCGCGCAACTCGACAAGCGCGCAAAACAATTGGCCGCTGAAAAAAATCGCAGTTACGAAGAAGCACTCAAACACTTGCTCATGCTGATGAAGCAAGGCTGGGCGGCTCCCAAATGACGAAGCACGAATTTCAAAATGCGAATTGAGTTTGCCTTCCGCTGCTTGCGCGGTTATTCGTCATTCAAAATTCGCAATTTATTATGATTCAGCCTTGGAAAAAGACCGGTTCCAAACCCGTCGGCGATTTTCGCATCTTCAAAATCCGTTCCGACACCCGCGTCAATCCGCGCACCGGTGGCGCGCATGATTTTTACGTCCTCGACAGTGTCGGCTGGGTCAACGTCGTCGCGCTCACGCCCGCGCGCGATCTGGTGATGATCCGGCAATACCGCGCCGGCTCGGACACGGTGGAGCTGGAAATTCCTGGCGGCATGATGGATCCCGGCGAGACCGATCCGGTGGCGACTGCGGTGCGAGAATTGCGCGAGGAAACAGGCTACGAAGGCGAAAACGCGCGGCTACTCGGCAAAGTCTGGTCGAACCCCGCGATTCTCGCCAACCGCACTTACACTGTGCTCATCGAAAACTGCCGGCTGAAACACGGCACGGACTTCGACCACGGCGAGGATTTGGCGACGGAACTGGTGCCGGTGGCGGAAATTCAGAAGCTGGTGGCGGAGGAAAAAATCGGCCACAGCCTCGTGGTCGCGGCGCTGTATTATTTTGATTTGTGGCAGCGCGGGATTAAAAAAGCCTGACGTTTTCATGCCGGTTCACCTTGAATGTCACCGTTGCACCGCCTGCTGCCGCTGGCCGGGCGAAGTGCGTTTGGAGGCGGCGGAGATTGCCAAAGTCGCCGCGCTTAAAAATATGGCCGAGGCGGATTTCATCGAGCGGCACATGCGGCTCCGCCAAGACCGGTGTAAACGGCGGTTGAAAAGTGCGGCGGGCGGCGCTCGAAAAGTGCTGCACCTTCCGGGCAAAGAAGACTGTTTTTTCAGGGTTTCGTCAAGCTGTTGATTCCGCTTCGAGGTAGAAGCAGCAGGAGGGGGAGCTTCGA
>CAISYZ010000126.1 GCA_903889895.1 uncultured Verrucomicrobia subdivision 3 bacterium
CTCCTGCTGCTTCTACCTCGAAGCGGAATCAACAGCTTGACGAAACCCTGAAAAAACAGTCTTCTTTGCCCGGAAGGTGCAGCACTTTTCGAGCGCCGCCCGCCGCACTTTTCAACCGCCGTTTACACATTCAAGGTCAGCGTGCTGCCGCCCTGTTTGTTCAACGGATTACCCGTTGGCGTGACGGAGAGATTGCCGTTGATCGTCAAATTTTTGTTGCAATAAACGTCGCGCACATTGCTGAGGCCCGTGTTGAGCAGCACATTTCCGTTGAGGGTCAAATCACCGGCAGCAAAACCGTTGACCGTATTATTGTCAATGATCCAGCGGATCGTGCGGATTTCAAACGCGTTGGTTAGCGTGAGATTTCCAGCCGCATTAAACCAGACTTCGCCCGCGCCTGCCGTTGCGCCGACGGTAATGGTGCCGTTGCCAAATGCACTGGCGTTGCCGGCAGAAATCCGGCAGTCCGCGCCCGAGATAATCGTGCCGCCAGAATAAATATTTGTGCCGTTCAGCTGCAAAAAACTGGTGCCGGATTTTGTTAAACCGGCAGTGCCGTCAATAACCGCATTGATGACTGCCGCCTTGCCGCTGCCGAGATTGGTCACGGTGATCGTGGGGCTGGCTCCGCCAATTGTTAGAGTCGCGGCAGCAATTGAACCGGCGTTCAGAATCCAGTTCGCCGCCGTCGCCGAATTGACATCGCTGAACGTGAGCGAACCGACGGTCGTGAAACCGTCCAGCGTGATTGTTGAGTCAGCCGTCAGATCGGAGTTATTGAATAGCACGTTCGCTGCGGTCGTTGTCGGCAAAAGACCGCCGCTCCAATTATTTTGATTCGTCCAACTGCCCGAAGCGTTGCCGCCGACGAGATTCGTCCAAGTCAACGTGGCGGGCACCACGGCGACCAATGCGACGTTTGCGAAGTCCACGGTATAATCAGTCGCAGTGTTTGTAGTAAGATTGGCCAGTTGAATGGTCGGAGTGCCGACAATCGTCGCGGGCGTCGTGAACGTGTAGCTGTAATGATTGAAGGTCGCGTTGTTCGCGCTGACATTGCCCGAGCTGACATAGACCTGACTGCTGTCAGCGATCTGCACCAGAAATTGCGGGCTGTTGGCCGCGCGTGCCGCCGCATCGAAACTCACCTGATACGGAGTGCTCGGCGCGAGCGATAAATTTTGCGTAAGCCGGTTCGTGATGGAAGTCACGCGTTGCAGAAACGCGTAAGTATAACCGGACGCATTCGTCGGTCCGAAAGGACTGCCGCCAAAGCCCACCGCCGCCCCGTTGACGCCCACGCTGAGTCCTGGCGAAGCCGTCCAGTTGGAAATCGCCGCCGGATTGCTCCCGCCGATGTAGCCGGGCCAATTGGTGAATACCGAAGCGTTCGCCGTAAACGTGCCATTTTGAATCAGATTTTGTGCGCTGACTTCATTCGTGCGATACCCCAAAATTAGGGCGAGGATTAGCCACCACCCATTGCCAGGCAACCGGCAATGCTTCAAAGGACGGAAAATTTTAATCGGCTGCATTTGGATGTATTTAGATGCTAAAGGTTTTTCCAATTAGTGGCATCACGCAAACGCGGGCGGGCAATCAAACATTTGTCTTAAGCCTGCTGAGAAGATTTATCGGGAAATTTTGCGTTCTGCATGAATACGATTACTGCTGATTTCATGAAAGTCAGTCGCCCTTGATAAAGACCGTGCACTGAAAATTGTGCTACAGCCAACCCTGAACCCATTTCGCCGTATCTTTCAATTCCTCCCACCTCATCGTAAATGAACGACGAGTCAACACTGCTTCGACCTGCACAGACTCGATTATTTCCCGCCAACTGCTTGGACATTGCTCGGAAGTTGCCCGGTGATTTCCCGGATGTTGCGCGGACTGCGGCGGCAATTGCGAAGTCATTTGCCAACCATCGTGCCAACTTTGGCGCGGACATTCAACGGCGCTTGTTGAGATGTTTCCCGCTAACTGCCGGGATACGTCTCGGCAGTTGCCCGGATGATTCGGCGGACATTACGCCGGACGCCACGCCGGATGCTGCGCGGACATTGCGCGGCCGTTGCTCGGCTTGCGGCCTTATTTTTTAATAAGGGGATGGTGTCTAACCAAAATACCGGCTTTCCAATTCCAGAAAGCCGCCAACAATCATGTTCGATTTAACGTATTAAAATTGGAGCATTGATGCGCAAATTACGAAACACTGACCGGGCATTCTGAAACCGGCAGCGAAACGGAGCAGGTCGGGAGTGGCATGAACGGACGACGGCGGAGTTGAGCGCGGTTTTAGAACGACCGATGAGTGTGTGCCCGTCTAGGTTTTCATCACGGCGATTTGTCTGGTCGGTTGCTGAATACCTGGAAGCAAGCCGGCCAGTCAAAGCGCCGGTTATAATGGAATTCATCTACCTTGAAGATGCGACAGGTGCCAGGGGGTGGTGGGTTGCTGTTTCGGGCCAGTCAGGTTTCCATTTTCGACCGGATGCCAAACCGATTGCAATTCCTGTGCTCGCCGAATTACTCGGTCAACCAGTTCAGATTTAGTCGAGGACTTTGATGCTGGTTCGAGTTCGGGTGTGATGTTCAGTTCTGCCAAGCGTCCAAACATCGGCTTCAAAGCGCGGTCTTCGTCACGGAAAAACAGACTGCCACGAATCCGCACGAACTTCCAACCCAGCCGTTCGAGAATTGCCTGACGCTCGGCATCTTCTTGGAGTTTTTCCGGTCCGTGGTATCGCTCACCGTCGCATTCCACGGCAAGACGACGGCCATTTCCAGTAACAACGAGATCAATTCGATATGCGCCGACGTGAAATTGTGGAATCACATTGTAGTGCGATTCCATGAGACGCCGAAGAACGCGCTCCTCAAAGATGGATTCAGTGCGCTCAACACGTTTACGCAATTCTCGTTCCCAGGCATTCGGGTCAATCGCGTGTTCGATGAGACGGCGGCGATAATCACCGGCCTGTAAATCAGTTTCGTGATTCAGGCTATGGACAATCCACATTTGATTGCGGGCGCGGCTCGCAGCGACATTGAACCGTTTTTTGAAAATCTTTTTTCCGCCTTCCTGTCGCAAGGTCAATGGAGGTTCGACGGGTGGCGAATCCACGACGGATAAAAACATGACATCGCGTTCGTCACCCTGAAACTGAGCAGAATCACCGCAGAGAATTTGTCTGCGCCGATACTCGTTCAAATCGAGCCGTTGCCGCAGAATACTGTCTATTTTTAAGGCTTGTTTGTCAGCGACCAGTGAAACAACCCCAAAAGTTACCGGTTTGCCTTCATCGTTCTTTGCGAATTCTGGTTGCTCTGTTGCCGCACAGATGAGCGCGGCGATTTTCTCGGCTTCAACCTCGTTGACATTGTCGCCGCGATCACGCCCGCCCTGAACTCGAAAATGAACGACGTGGGGGTTCAGCGGTATCGAAGAAGCCTCACGAAGCGGTTTGATTTCGCCTTTGTATGAGAGGTTGTTGCTGAACGCGATGATGTCTGGCGCACAACGGAAATGCTCTGTCAGCCGTATCACGCCGCCAAACGCAATTTGTGCCAGTTCATAAACAGACGTTTCTCCGTCATAAAGCTCCTTGTGAGGCACACCATCCAAGAAAATTCGGATTAGTTTGGTCACTTCTTCCGCCTGCACGCCGACAGCAACGGGTGTCACCTGCTCGTCGTCACCCACAACGATGGTTTGCCGGCCGAGATACAATGCGAACAATGATGTTGGATCGCACTGGCTGGCTTCATCAATAATCACAACGTCAAATCGCGCCTTGCTCGGATCAAAAGTGTCGGCCACCTCCGCCAGCGGCATGATCCACACCGGCACCGCATCTTTGGCGGTTGTCATTTCACGGCGAGCAGCGGCCCGAAGTTCGGCATCGCGAACTCCCTTGCCCGTTTTGGTCAGCTTGTTTCGCATTGCGGCATAAGCGCCGAGGGCCTGTTTTTGCTCGCTGCCAGTTTGCCGGATTTGCTTCATCCAGGTCTGTTTTTCGACAAGTTGTGCGGTGACTTCGAGGAGCTGATGTCCAAGATTTTCAATTTGCCGTTGCAACTGGTCGAGCGACACGTTCGCCCGCCTTTCCAATTCATCGTGAAGTTGCCGCCATTCCCAAGCTGATTCCGGCTCGCCTGGCGGTTCGGGGTGGTTGTGTTTTGGATGTCGGTTTTCAACGGCAGAAGCCCAAGCTGGTGCGGAACGGCTAATTTGTTTTAGCAACTCACGGCGGCGGGCCAAATCCAGCTCCAAATTTTTCAGTCGCACCAATTCCTCGTAAGCGGCTTGGTAATCGGTTGGTGAAATCTCACGGAGAGCTCGGCGTAAATTTTGCGTCACCAACGCATCCGGCATGTCCGAAGTCGGGACTGATTGAGGTAATGCGGCAATGCTGGCTCCGAGCCGTTTGTGACGAAGCCAACCGCTGCGTGACTGGAGAATCGCACCAAGGTCTCCAGTCACGGCGCGACGAAGCCGATTCAGTTCAGCGTTAGCGCCCGTCTCCGGTTGCGTAGATTCAAGGAACTCAGGCCACATGAAACCCAGACGATGGAATTCAGATTCAAGCGGTTGCCACGTTGAATTATGCCATTCCAAGCAGGTTTGAATAATGCCGACAAATTGTTTGCAGACTTGCTCCGGGCGGTCGCCAAGTTCCGAGCAGGCCGGGCCGCCCTGACTGGCCATCTGACGTTCCCACCGTTCCGTCAATTCGGATCGAAGTTGCCGCATCCGCAAAAGTGCGCGAACTGCGCGCAGATGGGTTGAGTTGTTCAAGTCCAAGACACGACTTCCAACGCGAACTCTTTCCCTGAATTCAAACCAATGTCTCTTGGTTAATTTGGTGAGCATCCCAAACGAATTGCCGGCATCGTTGTGATGAATGATTTCCTCGACGACCAAAATTAGTTCATGGGGTGCCCGACTGTCAGAAATGACCGGCCCATGTTCCAACACGAGCGCATGACATTCATGCACTTCGCGCCATGTTGTTTCAATTAGCTCTGTAAGCGACAACCACACGCGACGTGCTTCCTCGCCATCACGACCAGCTTGAATCGCCTCCAATTGCCACGGCGAGCTGTCCCGCAAAAACTCAATCGTCTTGCCCGCCGCTTCCAGCATCCGTTCGAACTCCTTCAAATCCTCCGGCTCCAGCGTGGCATTCCATAGTTCTTCGCGAAAGCGAAGCTCATAGGTGGCAAGTAAATTTAGCTCTTCAATGGCGCTTTGAAACTCCTTGGGTGTTGGCAGCGCGGTGATTTCCGGCCTGAAGCCGTTTAGTTCGCGCTCGTCACCGGCTGAGATTCGAGCGTTTGTTTGGTAAAGTGCAACCACGTCTGCATAGGAAACCGGCAAAGATTCACCCAGCTTCACCGGGCTTGGAATCCAGTCATCCTTGCCGGCGCCCTCTTTCACCCGCTTCGCCGCTTCGATTGGGCGCATTGCCTTGCCGCCGAACACCACATCGCGAATTTCGTCCTGGCGTGCATCGAGAAATTTTTCACGCACATCGCTCAATGCAGAGATAATTCGTTTCCGTTCATCCTGTAAACGCAGTGCTTCGCGCTCCAAGTGCCGGTCGTCTTCTGCCAGTCGTAAATGAATCGTCCGAACGGAAGATTGCAGGTCTTCCTGACTTTGTTTGTCATTGTGAAGGACGCTGATGCAAAGCGGCTGAAGTGCTTCCACAACTTTATGACGCAGAACGCGCAATGCTTTTGGCGTGTGCGCGGTCACCAGCACGCGCTTGCCCTGCGCGAGCAAATGACCGAGTAAATTTGCAATCGTATGGGTTTTTCCTGTGCCCGGCGGCCCTTGGACGAGCACACAATCCCTGCGTGCCAGTTGTTTTGCAATTTCGAGTTGTTCCCGATTGGCCGGCTTACTTAATAAAACATCCGCATCTTCGTTACCAAGGCCAAGACCGCCGCCGATAGATTGCGTCTGGCTTGGCGCGCTTTCCGCCAAGCCCAGGATCTGCAACAGTGCCGGCGAAAAATCAAGACGCCCAGCAATGTCTTGCAATACCGCGTCAAAAATACTGCTCGGCCCGGTCCGGCGTTGGCGCATGAAGATGACTGGCAGGCGCTCCATGGTCGGGCTGTCCGCCTGTGTTTCAAGGTCGAGTTGGTCAGTGCCGTCGCGGACTGCACCACGGCTGGGAAACAAACCTTGAATCAGGCGGAGCAAAAAACCATCCGTGTCATCCTCGCCAAGGGGTGCGAATTCCGTCTTCTTCAGTTCATCTGCACATCGAGCGAGTTGTTGATTGTTCACTTCCGGCAGGATGCGCAAGAACTCCATGTAAAGTTCAGGCGGCTTTTCGCGTTTGCGAAAAACGAACTGTGGCTGCTTCTTTTCCGGGTAAAATTCTAATTCCAACTTTTGCAGCAAGACCGGATGGCGAAAATTGCCAGCTGCATCCCGGCAGCAAAGTAATCCGTCACCGACCATCAACTCGATTTTTTCGCCCTCACGCTCCAAAATTCCATACCACTCGTAAACCGTCTGGAAAAATGTCAGCGCATGGCGAGCGGGACGCTCATTTGTCACCCACTGCTCGCGTTGCCTTTGCCAACTCTGTAACTGCGTTCGCCGCTGGTAATCATCCTCAAATCTCTCCAAGCGCGTATTTCCACCGCTACCAACAATGTTGCGCGAGGTTTCAACTTCAATTTTACCAGGAAAATCGCGCCAACCCGGCTTTAACCACTCTGCCAATGATCCTGGCGGTGGTGGACAAGCGGTGATTGTTGGTCGCGTCAGACGAAGTGCGACATCGCTGTCGTCGGTTTCGTCGTCAGTTTTACCGGTATCGTGAAATAATTCGACACTTGGATGGGCGGGTAAATCTTTGAGCCAAATCGTCCGAAGCTGCTGATTTATATCTCGCACCGGCGGATACCGGAGATCGGTATATGCCTTGAGGAATTCAAAAAGTTTGGTCAACCGTTCGCGCTTGGCTTGCGTGTGGGGTTGATTATTCATGGCCACATTGTGCCGACCACGGAATCAACTGACAAGCCGCGACAAATCGGGAAAAACTGATTGTCAATCCGTGGCGGAATCAAGTTTGCGGCGGCACTGGACGGGCGATTTGAAAATCGTAGCGACGGAACGGCTGTGAAGTCGCGGGATTTTCAATACGCCCGTTGAGTGCTTGATCGTCTAGGTTCGCATTGCTGGCGATTTGTCTGGCCGGTTTCCGAGTGCCCGGAGGAAAGCCGGCCAGTCAAAGCGCCAGGCAGCATCATTTCGATGCGAAAACTGCAACAAAATTTCAGGTTCAGCCGGGTGGAAAGCGATAATCCCCAATAATACCAATGGATATATGGGGTTTTGCAGCCAAAAAGTGTGGATTCATTTTGTGTAAAGATTGCACAAAAGCGGGCTGCTTCTCTGCCAAACTGGTTGCCGAATGAAGAAAATCATCGGCCAAGTGCATTTGGTGTATCACATACACCTCAACGGGGGAAAGTTCAGGCAAACTGCCAGACAAGAAACCGAAATCGGTCTTGGTTCTGTGGTTCAACCACGCTTCGTGTGCCAGGCACGCCTTGCGCCAAATGGGTTCAGGCAGAATGACCAATCGGAAAATGAATGACAGAAAGAAAATCACGATTGTGCCAACGAGGCATAGAGCCATTTGAAAAACTGCTAACATCGCGCGTTATGTTCACAGCCGTCGCACAGAAAAATCTGGCGGATGCCGAAGGCTACTTCGACGAGCATCTGGCGCAGAATGATTACTACGCCGCCGGTGAAATCCGGCCCGGCCAGTGGATCGGCATGGGCGCGGAACGGCTGGGGTTAAATAATGCTGTCACCCGTGATCAATTTCACTCGCTGTGCGAAAATAAAAATCCGAATGACGACAAACGTCTGACGCTGCGGCAGGAAAAAACGAACCAGCGGCGCGTATTTTATGACTTCACTTGTTCCGCGCCCAAGTCCGTTTCGGTGCTGGCGGTGACGATGGATGATGACCGGCTGGTGTCGGCACATGAAGATGCGACACGCATTGCGTTCCGCGAACTTGAAACTTTTGCGGCAACACGGGTTCGCAAGCAGGGCAATCAACGTGACCGCATCACCGGCAATCTGGTCGCCGCCACGTTCACGCACACGAGCAGCCGGGCGCTCGACCCGCTGTTGCATACACACCTCACGGTATTCAACGCCACCTTTGATGAAACGGAAAAGCGCTGGAAGGCATTGCAAGCAGGCGGAATGTATGACGCCATCCGTTATGGCACGGCAGTTTATCGGAACGAACTGGCGAAGCGTGTTCAGAAGATTGGCTATCGCATTCGTCCGGCGAAACACGGCTTTGAAATCGAGGGGGTCAGCGATGCGGTGTTGAAACGATTTTCTAAACGCTCCCAGCAGCGTGACGCGGTAGTCCGGGAACTGGAACAAAAGCTGGGGCGTAAATTGTCGAACAATGCCATCGCCCTGGCGGTGCATCAGAGTAGGGCGAAGAAGATCAAGGGCATCTCGACCGCCGAAGTCCGCGAGCAGCAGTTGGCACAATTGCAGCCCGATGAATTGCAGGCGCTGCAAAAACTCACCACGTCGGTTCAACCCGTCCGGCAAATCCGCCGGTTTGAACCGGAAAACCAAGCCCTGAATTACGCCGTCGCCCACGTCTTCGAGCGCAAGTCGGTCGTGCCAGAGCATGAACTGTTGGGCGTGGCACTGGCACAGCATCCGGGTGAACTGGATTTGCCGGCGTTGAAAGAGGCGGCAAAGTATTCAGAGCAATTGGTCAAAACCGAGCGTGGATTATCCACGCCCCAGATTTTAGCAACGGAACTGGATTTGATTCAGACGGTCAATGCGGCCTGCGACACCGTTACGCCGATTCATCCAACATACAAGCCCGCCGACTGGCTGGGCGAGGATCAACAGCGGGCCATTTATCATGTGCTGCGCACCCATGATCGGATCACCGGCCTGCGTGGTCTGGCTGGCACGGGCAAAACCACGGCGTTGCGCGAGTTGGTCGCCGCCTGCGCCGAAGTGAAAATCGAACCGCTATTTTGCGCGCCCACGGCGGCGGCTACGGATGTGTTAAGAAAAGAGGGATTCGAGGCGAAGACACTGCAAAGTATGCTGCTGACGAAACCGAAACTGGACGACCGGCGGTTGGTGGTGTTGGACGAAGCCGGGGCGGTGGGCATTGACGACATGAAGCGGCTGTTTGACCTGGCGCGTGATGCCCGCGTCGTGCTTTCCGGCGACACCGGCCAGCACGCATCGGTGGTGCGGGGTGATGCGCTGCGGATTCTGGAGCAACATTCAAATTTTCAATCCGGCCAACTGACCCGCATCCGTCGCCAACGCAAAGCCGAGTATCGCAAGGCGGTCGAACTGGCGGCGCAGAAGCGGCCGCTGGAGGCGTTCGCCCAACTGGAACGCATGGGTGCGGTGGTCGAACTTTCTGATCGTCAGATTCACGAATCCGCCGCGCAGTCGTATTTGAAAGCGGTGGCACAAAATAAATCAGCGCTGCTGGTCGCACCGACCTGGAATGAGATAGAGGCGGTCACGGAAAAAGTCCGGGCCGCAATGAAAACATCTGGCCGTCTGGCCGGTGAGGAAAAAGAATTTCAGGTTTTCGATTCGTTGTCGTGGACGGAAGCGCAAAAGCAAGATGTTCGGCAATACCGTCCCGGCATGGCGATACGGTTTCACCGTCGGAAGGATGATTTCGCCAAAGACGAAACGGTTGCCGTGGTCGCGGTCGAAAATGATTCGATCAAAGTTCAGCGTGACGATGGCTCTGAAAATCTTTTCCCATTGGGTGGAGGCTGTGCCTGCTTTGATGTGGGGGAGAAACGGAAATTGAAAATTGCTGCCGGCGACAAACTGTTGCTGCAAGCGAACACGGTCGGCAAACGGTTCATCAATGGCGAACTCGTCGAGGTGCGGGCCATTCAGGGTGATTCGGTGGTGCTGGCCGATGGCCGGATGATTCCACAAAACTACCGCACGTTCACGCATGGTTACGCCGTCACGTCGCACGCCGCCCAGGGGAAGACGGTGGACGAAGTGTTGGTCGTGGCGTCGTCGCGGTCGCTGGCCGCCGTCCATCAGCAACAATTTTATGTCAGCATCTCGCGTGGTCGTGAACGCTGCGAGATTTTCACCGATGACAGTGAGCGGTTGCGTTCGCACGTCACCCATTCCAGCGAGCGACTGGCCGCCGTGGAAGTAGTCCCGCGTTTTGGCCGGCAGAAATTCATCCTGCGGGTCATGGCCCGTGGTCAGCGTTTCTTAAAACAATTCCGCCAGCGCATGGCGCAATCCATTTCGCCCCGCAAACGCATCGAACAAACACGTAAAATATCCTATGAACACAAATCCCAACCCAGACGAAGCATCGGTATCTAGCCCGCGTGATAATCCTTGCTACGGCGGTGATCCGAACGTGGCGGCGCTCAACGTATTTGCCGACGACGAGCACAGCTATTTTCTGCCATACGCGCAATTGCTGTATGCCGAGACGATCCCGAATCCGGCACTGGAAAAGAATGCCGATGCACCGCCCGAAAAACTGGTGATCTGTTTTGCCGTGGCCGAAGTCACGGTGCTGGGCAGTGGCCTCCAAGCCGTCGCGCGGAAGATTCAGAGGTGTGACTTGAATTTTTTGAAGGCAGTTGACCGGCGGTTCGTGGCCTCGCTCAAGACTCACGTCGCCGCCGTCACCATTACTTTAAGCAAGGAAGGACATGAACACTGAAGTCAACAAAGTGCTGGCCGCCAAGTCGAACGGCCAGCGGGGGCTGATTTCCGCCCCAATGAAAGAATTGCTGAATCTACGGCAATTAAAAGGCAAGCATCATGAATAGCGACTACCCCACAAAAAACTCGCAGGGGCGCTCTTCTCTGATGAATGATGTTGCGCAGGACGAGATGCTCACCAAGAGGGAACTGGCGGCGAAGCTGAAGGTCACGATTCGGACAATCGAAAATTGGCAGCGCGACGGCTTTTTGCCCTATATAAAAATTTCCAGCGTGGTGCTTTTCCACTGGCCGGAGGTGTTGGAACATTTGAAGGCGAATTTTAAGGTTTGTCGGCGTGGCGTTTTACACCCTCGTAATTAGACCAGACGGTGTCGGCTAAAATCTTCCACCGTTCGCCAGCGGACTGCCGCTCTCTTCAAGCCTCGCCCAGACTTTCACAGTCTTGTGGTAGGTGATTTCTGGAATTGTTCTGCTTGTTCCAATCCCTCTGCCGGTGCTAGTCTTCGCGCCGGTGCAACTTTTGAAATTAATTGCTGGCGGAGCGATTTTGACCATCAACCATGAAAAAAATCCTAACAAATCCTAACACTAAAAGTTCGTTTTGGGGTGGTCGGACGACGAACGCGGAAAATTGTGAAAACGTCGTTTCACCCAATAATAACGGACTTATAAACCACTTTCGCCGAATAATGCCGAAAATGGCGTTTTAGATTCGAATCTCACCGCCCCGACCATTTTTATTGGGTTTTGATGGTATCGCTTGAAATCCTAATACAATAACGGCATGAAGATTGTCCCTGCCAAAGCTCCAGAGAAGCTGATAATTATCCGCACCAGATTGGTCCTCGTCAAAATCTAGCGGGTTGAAAACAAAGGCCGCGAAAACTTTACCCTTCTATAAAACACGCGCCGCAAATGCATCCTAAAAAGTTCACGAGCCACGACTTGGCGGTCGCCGAGGGTAAAGCTAAGACCATGACGTTCGCCAACGGCAAACTGGATGCCACCCACCTTAGATAAGCCGCTACGGTAAAACCCAATCCGTCAAATAAATTGGGCAGCCGTGTAATTAATATTTTCGTTTTCGATTTTACACGACGCAAACGCTCCGGTAAACCATCCGACCTTTTATAAATGAACGAAGTTCACGTCCAGAAAATCGCCGCCGAACTCAAGCTGCAATCCCGGCAGGTGGTGGCCACCGCCAGATTGTTTGCAGAAGGCGCGACCGTTCCCTTCATCGCCCGTTACCGCAAAGAAGTCACCGGCTCGCTGGATGAAGTGGCCATCACCAGCATTCGCGAGCGGCTGCTGGGCCTGGCGGAACTGGATCAGCGCCGCGATTCGATCTTGAAGTCGCTGGCCGAACGCAACCTCCTTTCGGATCAGCTCAAGGCCGACATCAACGCCGCTGATAATGTGACTCGGCTTGAAGACATCTACCAACCATTCCGCCCAAAGCGCCGCACGCGTGCCATGATCGCGAAGGAACAAGGCCTGGAACCGCTGGCTGATTGGCTGCTGCAAAACCAATCCGCCGCCGAGCCACAGGCCGAAGCGGCTAAATTTATCAGCGTGGAAAAGGGCGTGGCTGATGTGAGCGCCGCCTTGGCTGGCGCGCGCGACATCATTGCCGAGCGCGTCAGCGATGATGCGACCGCCCGCGCCAAGCTACGCGCGCTGTTCTGGAGCGAAGCGGTCGTGAAATCAAAAGTTCTTTCCGACAAGCAAGAAGCCGGCGCGAAGTTCAAAGATTATTTCGATTGGAGCGAACCTGTCGCCAAAATTCCCAGCCACCGGCTGCTTGCCATCCGCCGCGGCGAAACTGAAGGTTTTTTGATGATGCGGATAGCCGTCGAGGAAAACTCCGCGCTCGCGCAAATCGAGCCGCTATTCGTCACCGGAAAAGGCCCGACGTCGGAGCAGGTTCGCCTCGCCGTGCAGGACAGTTACAAGCGGCTGCTGGGTTCCGCCATCGAAGTCGAGTTGCGGATGGAAACCAAGAAACGCGCTGACGCGGAGGCGATTCGGGTCTTCGCGGAAAACCTGCGCGAACTTCTGCTTGCCTCGCCGCTGGGAAATAAAAATATGCTGGCGATTGACCCCGGCTTCCGCACCGGCTGCAAAGTGGTGGTCTTGGACCGGCAGGGCAAACTGCTGCATAACGACGTAATTTATCCGACCGCATCATCCACCGCAGAAATCCGCGAAGCCGCCGAGGCGGTGTTGAGCATGGTGAAAAAATATCAGATCGAGGCCATCGCCATCGGCAACGGCACGGCCGGCCGCGAAACCGAATCGTTCGTGAAGCTGCTTAAACTAACGCTGCCCATCGTGATGGTCAACGAAAGCGGCGCCTCGATTTATTCCGCGTCTGAAGTCGCGCGCGAGGAGTTTCCGAACCACGATGTCACCGTGCGTGGTGCAGTTTCCATTGGCCGCCGGCTCATGGACCCGCTCGCCGAACTTGTGAAGCTCGATCCAAAATCCATTGGTGTCGGCCAGTATCAACATGATGTGGAACAGGGCGCGCTCAAGCGCAGTCTCGATGACGTGGTAATCAGTTGCGTGAACGGTGTGGGGGTGGAGTTGAACACCGCCAGCAAACAATTGCTCGCCTACGTTTCCGGTCTCGGCCCGGCGCTGGCAGCAAGCATCGTGGCCTACCGCAATGAAAACGGGCCGTTCAAGTCGCGCGCTGAATTGAAGAAAGTGCCGCGTCTCGGCGAAAAAGCTTTTGAGCAGGCCGCCGGTTTTTTGCGCATCCGCAACAGCGTGCATCCGCTCGATGCTAGCGCGGTGCATCCGGAACGCTACGAACTCGTAGATCAAATGGCGAAGGATTTGAACTGCTCTGTCAGCGACCTGCTACGCGACGCCGGCGTGCGGCAGAAGATTCAGTTGCCGAAATACGTCACGGAAACCGTCGGCCTGCCGACGCTGAACGACATTCTCGGCGAACTGGCCAAACCCGGTCGCGATCCGCGCCAGAAGTTTGAAGTGTTTTCGTTCCAAAACGGCGTGGAAAAAATGGAGGACTTGAAGCCGGGCATGAAGCTGCCGGGCATCGTCACCAACGTCACGGCGTTCGGCGCGTTCGTGGACATCGGGGTGCATCAAGACGGGCTGGTGCATGTGAGCCAGTTGTCCGACCGGTTTGTGAAAGATCCGGCGGAAGTGGTGAAGGTCTCGCAAAAAGTCACCGTGACGGTGACCGAAGTGGATTTGCCGCGCAAGCGCATCGCGCTCTCGATGAAAGCCGCGCCACAAATTGGCCAGGCCACGACTGGCATCCGGAACTCGCCAGCGGCACCGCGACCGGCGAGCGGCTTCCATCGTCCGACGCAACCGGCGCAGCCGGCAGCCGTGGATTGGTTTACCGCCGCGCTGAACAAGCATCAAAAGTGATGCGCGCCAATCGGCTGAACACAAGCTCCCGCGTTGCCACCATTTGCCGTTCGCTGTTCAAAATATGCTGGCAACCGGTTTTTACCCTCTTGCCACTCTGAAAATTATTTTTACCCTTGTTTAATGCCAAAACCCGAAGCCAAGGACACTTTGCTGGTCACGCTTTCATCCATAGTTAAGCGGCTGGATCTGGACAATTTTTTTCAGGCAATCCAGCCGCTGGAAGTTGAACTCGGCTGCGGCGACGCCTCCTTTCTGGTCGAATATGCGCGGCAAAATCCAACGCGCAATTTCATCGGCGTCGAGCGTTTGCTGGGTCGCATTCAGAAGCTCGACAAAAAAGGCCGGCGGCTGGGCCTGACGAATCTGCGCGGCCTGCGCATTGAATCAGCTTATTTTTTGGAATACCTGCTGCCGCCGCACGCAGCGGCAGCGCTGCATATTTATTTTCCTGATCCGTGGCCGAAAAAGAAACATCGCAAGTTCCGGCTGATCAATGAAAAATTTCCAGTGCTGGCCTGCAACGCGCTGGTGCCCGGCGGCACAGCTTTTCTGCGGACAGACGATGCGGATTATTTTCAGCAGATGAATGAAGTTTTCGCGGCGGCGCAGGAATTTGAAAAGGTGGAAACGCCGGCGGCGCTGGCCGCAATCACCACGGACTTCGAACGGGATTTCAATGCGCAGGGGATTCCAACCTTGCGAGCGGCTTATCAATTGAAGTAAGAAGGAAAAATGTCGAATGCAGAAGTAAAAAAATCCCGTCGACCACCGGCTTCTTCATTCTGAATTTTTAGTTCTGTCTTCACACGTCAATCACCGGGCCATCGCCGCCGCCGGGCTTGTCATTCGGCGGATTCGGCGGGCGGCGCTGCACTGAGACACGCGCGTTGCCGGTGAGAACATTCAACGCCACCGAAATCACGCTGATGATGATCGCGCCGAGGAAGGCGTAGCCAAAACTGTCCACCTGGAAATGCGGTTGGAGCAGCGCGCCGACGAGGTAAAGCAGCAGCGCGTTGATGACCAGCGTGAACAGACCGAGCGTAAAGATCAGCAGCGGCAACGCAATGAGCATCAGGATGGGCCGCACAAAGGCGTTCAAAATGCCCAGCAGAAGCGCGGCGACCAGCAGGTTTTGCGGCTGGTTGTCATAACTGATGTGCTTGTGCAAAATCATCGCCGCCACCAGCACCGCGAGGGTGTTGATGACCCAGCTTTGCAGGAAGCGCATGAGTTTTTGGGAACGAGGCGGCATGACTTATAATTATATCGCACCGGAATTTTCCCCAATTCAGCCGCAAAAACAAGGCACGATTTTCGTTGGCTCGCGGCGGTCTTCGCGCCACATTGACGGCCAGCATGAAAACTCTTCTGGGCGCAATCTTGCTCGGACTGGCGGCGGCCAATGCTGGCGTCGTGGCGCCGGGCGCTAAACTGGAAAAACTCGCCGGCGGTTTTAAATTCACCGAAGGCCCCACTTGCGATGCGCGCGGCAATCTTTTTTTCACCGACCAGCCGAACGACCGCATTCTCGAATGGAGCGCGGATGGCAAGCTTTCCACCTTTCTTGAGCCGGCCGGCCGTGCGAATGGCATGATGTTCGACGCGCATGGCAATCTGATCGTCTGTGCCGAAGCGAAGAACGAATTGTGGAGCATCGCGCCGAACAAGACTATCACCGTGCTCGTCCCCAATTTTCTGGATAAAACCCTCAACGGCCCGAATGATGTCTGGAGCGCGCCGGATGGTTCGCTGTATTTCACCGACCCGTTTTACAAACGCAGTTGGGGCGACCCCAACGCCGTCCGCGTGGCTGGCGAGAAGGTCTATTATTTGTCCGCCGACCGGAAGACGTTGCGCGCCGTCATCAGCGACTTCAAGAAACCCAACGGCATCACCGGCACGCCGGACGGCAAGCGGATTTATGCCACCGACATTCGCGGGGACAAGACATGGCGCTACGACATTGCGCCGGACGGCTCGCTGACGAACAAAACTTTCTTCTGCGCCAAAGGGGCCGACGGGATGACGATTGATGCCGAGGGCAATTTATATCTCTGCGCCACCGGCCAGACGAACGGCGTAACCGTCTTCGACCCGGCGGGCAGCGTGATTGACCACATCGCCGTGCCGGAACGCTGGTCGGCCAACGTGAGCTTCGGCGGCGCGGACCACAAAACGCTCTTCATCACGGCGAGCGAATCGCTTTACGCCATCCGCCTGCGCGTCGCGGGCGCGAATGCCACGAAGTAGGTCAATGGCTTTCATCAGGCGGAATATGGGTTTCTGGCAGAATGAATCCGGTCGCCGTCAGTCCGGCAATAATCCTCCCTGCGCGGCCAGCATAAAGCTGCGTAAAGCTATTGGGACGAGTTTTGGCCGGCAGTTGTATTTTGGGCATCGTCATTTTCAGTGATGCGAACCACTGACTGGTTCTGCTCAGCCCGTTTCATAGCAAAAACGATACCACCCCGGAAAACCATCCAGTTGACCGCGAATCTTGGAGTTTTGTGAGTGTTATAGGTATAATTGAGACGATTTGGATGCCCGTTGTCTTGAAACCAGCCAGCGCGTCAGAACCCTCGTAAAAGCCGAATAATCTTGACGTTTAACCCTGTTTTCTAAAGAGTGACCAACGTAAGGTATTCGTGACGGCAGCGCTGGATTCACCCTTTCAGTCAGCCCAAACCACCCGGTCCGATTGCCGGTTGGTGCTCGTAGGCGACAGCGATGCCCTAAAAATCTCCCGTGATGGAGTCAGCAGTATAAAAATTATGAAAAAATTAAATCAAACTATGAAAACAAATTCTTTGCGTGCCTGCGGACTGGCCCTCGCGGCCGGCGCTCTCGCGCTGGTTTCCGGTTGTGCCGTTGATCAAAACGGCCACCTCGCGCTGGTCATGCCCCAAGTTGTCGTCGCCCCGGCGCCGGTCTATGTGGCTCCCCAACCCGTGTATGTCGCGCCCCAGCCCGTCTATGTGGCTCCGGCCCCGGTGGTGGATGTGCAAGTGGCCATCCCGGATACCTATGTGGTGGTTGAAGGCGTGAATTATGGTTTTGTCGGCGGCCAGTATTATTATTGGGGTCCCGGCAATACCTGGGTGGTCTGCGACTCCTACCATCTGAATGTTTTCCACAACTGGGAACGCATCAACCCGGACTGGCGCAGTCACGCCTTCCGCAACGACCGCTTTAGAACCGATGCCCACGGTCGCACCCAGCCCCTGCGCGGTGACATGCACGGTGGAGATATGCACGGCGGCCAACCTGGCCACGGCGAACAAGGCAAGCCCCTGACCAAGCCGCAGCCGAAAAAGAATCTGGAAGAGCAGCAGCGCTGAGCGGCTCAAGCCCATTCCGACTTAATCAAACCGTTTTCCTTGTCGCTGACCGGGGAAACGGTTTTTCATTTGCCGCGAAACTCGTCGCCTGGGCCACTGCCAGCCACGTGGAAAAACACACGCCCGTCCCGCGCGCCAAACCGGCCACCACCACGCCGCCGGCAAAATAAAAGCGCCGTCGGCGCGGCATATTTGTATAAAACCGAACCAATAAAAATCCCCAGCTCCGTCAGGAGCGGCATCACAACATGTCGCTCCTACGGAGCTGAAATTTTTTTGCGATGCTGAACTACAAAGATTTCGCACCTACGGCGCTGGGGCGGGCCGGTATTCCTCCCGAGCGAACGGCGGGAAAGGGTTCGCGCCATTCAGCCGCACCGGAGAAAAGCGGCGGAGGGCCGCCGCAGTCCAAGACGGTGGCGCGTTTGCCGATGACATTCGGATGGCGCGAAGCTTCTTGGACTACACCTCCACACGACTGCTGCTAACAGCTTCATGCAAACGATGCCGTAATACTTTATTCAATCGAATCATCGCATCAATCATCTCATCTTGTAATTTCGGCCAAGCTTCAGGCGTTTGAAGACCTTGCTTTGCAAACTTTTTCCCAATCCAAGGCCAAAGGCTTCCCCTTTGTGGACTCCAAATCAGCGGCTCTCCAAAGGTGCTTTCAATTTCCTTCTTTTGCTTGGTTAAGGCGTCAAAAACGCGTTCAGTTTTGACATCATCTTCAAATTTAAACGTCAAATAGACGTAAGAGTCATTATTGTTAACTGAGAACGAAAACCACGAGTTTGGAACACCCGATGGAGATGATAGATGATTTCGCGCTTTGGGATTATTGTCCGCAAATTCGGTTTGTTTGATTGATTTATTTGAGAGCAGTAAAATCCAAAATTTAATCCACAAATCTGAAAATTGTTGAGAGTTATCTTTTTTTTCCTGCCCAATTTTCTTGGATTGTTCATCAGGCTTTGCAAGGACTGTAAAAAGTGGGGAAATGATGTCATCGCCTGTCTTGATGGCTTCAACTTTCACCAAATAGAATGAAGTGTCATTTGGTGAGGCTTCGTTCAACCATTCGACGACCTTTTGATGCTCTGGTCGGGGATCGCTGGTAATCCAAATGGCGATTTTAGCATCTAAATTAACAAGGTAGGTCAGTAACTTTCCCAAGTGATCGTGATCTGTCGGTTCGACTTGGTTTTCGATTATGATTTTTTGCCCATCTGCGTCCTGGCAAAATAAATCTAAACGAAAATCACCGACAGCTTTCTCTTGTTGGACGAGCGAAAATTGCAAATCAAGGCGTTCACATAAGGCGTCAAGGTTCTTAGCAAGCCAAGGCGTCAAATGGCGAGCTTCATCTGGGAATGCATGTCTTAGAGGAACTGTTTCCAGCCTCTTAATTTGTCTCGATAGGTCAGCCATAGATTTGTGTTAATTAAATTCACAACCGCACCGGAATATTCTTCTCCTGCAAAAACTGTTTCACGTCGCCCACGGTGTAGGTGCCAAAATGGAAAATGCTCGCGGCGAGCACGGCGTCGGCTTTGCCGGCGAGCAGCACATCGGCCATGTGTTCCAGCGTGCCCGCGCCGCCGCTGGCCACCACCGGCACGCCCACCGCTTCGCTCACGCGCCGCGTGATGACGAGATCAAAACCCACCTTGGTGCCGTCGGCGTCAATGGAGTTCAACACAATCTCGCCCGCGCCGAGCGCCACGGCGCGCTTGGCCCATTCGAGCGCGTCCAGGCCGGTGTCCTTGCGGCCGCCGTGCGAGAAGACGCCCCATTTGTCCGGCGCGATTTTCTTGGCGTCAATCGAGACGACGATGCACTGGCTGCCGAATTTCTCCGCGCCCTGCCGGATGAGTTCGGGATTGGCGATGGCGGAGGAGTTGATGGAAATCTTGTCCGCCCCGGCGCGCAGCATCGTGAACATGTCGTCCACGGATTTGATGCCGCCGCCGACGGTGAGCGGCATGAAACATTGGTCGGCGGCGCGCTCAATCACCTCAACCATCGTGCCGCGGCCGTGCGCGGTGGCGGTGATGTCGAAGAAAACCATTTCGTCCGCGCCTTGCTCGTTGTAGCGCAGGGCGAGTTCCACGGGGTCGCCGACGTTTTTGAGGCCGCCCTTCTCCGCGACGCCAAATTGGACGCCGCGCGTGACCTGGCCGTCATGGACGTCGAGACAGGGAATGACACGTTTTGCAATCACGCCGGTAATTAAACCTGAAACGCCGGATTGATAAACCATGAAATGCAGTAAAATCGGAAGCATGGGCGCCACCCCTTGAATTTTTTTTTGAACGGGCGCATCTTTTCCGCAGTCTGGTTGTTTAACAGAACGGACATATTTTAATTTTTATGAAACGACACATGACAATCTTGGCCGCCGCCACGCTGGCGGTGGTGCTGACGGGCTGCGTGAATCCTGACGGTTCACAAAACAACACCGGCACCGGCGCCATCATCGGCGGCACCTTGGGGGCGTTGACGGGCGCGGCCATCGGTGGTCCGCGGAACGGCGGCGGCGGGGCTTTGATCGGCGCGGCCGTGGGCGCCCTGGCCGGCGGGCTCATCGGCAACTCGGCGGATCGCGAGCAGGAAGCGCGGCTGAAAGCCATGGCTCCACAAACGTATGAACGCATTGACCAGGGCGCGCCGTTGAGCCTCGCGGACGTGAAGGCGCTGGCCAAGGCCGGCATCAGCGAGGAGGTCATCATCAGCCAAATCAAAAATTCGCGCACGGTGTTTCATCTGACGTCGGCAGACATCATTGATCTGCGCGATTCGGGCGTCACCGACAAAGTGGTGAATTACATGATCAACACGCCCAGCACCGTTGGCGTGACGGCGGAGACCACCGGCGGCACCACAACTTTTATTCCCCAGCCGCCGCCACCGGCGCCGGTGGAAACCGTGGTGGTCGCACCCGCGCCGGACTATGTCTGGATTGGCGGTGAATGGGTATGGAACGGCGGCTGGTATTGGGTCGGTGGACATTGGAGTTATCCGCCGTATCCGAATGCGGTGTGGGTTGGCGGACGGGCCTGGCATGACGACCATGGCTGGCACAACGCCCGCGGCCACTGGCATTGAATCCGTGGCCGCCGTCAAAAATTGATTTACTTCCGCAGCGGCTGAAATACATTACCCGTCTTGGTGGCCGATGTGGCGGAATTGGCAGACGCGCCGGACTCAAAATCCGGTGGCCCTTAAAGCCGTGTGGGTTCGACCCCCTCCGTCGGCACCATCTTATTCTGAGGTTCTGTTTTGTCCGGCTAGCTGCCTTTTTCCTTTATTCCCGTTTGCCGTTTTTGCCAAAGGCGGCTGAGCCCAAATCCCAGCGCGGAGAAATCACAGGATGCATTGGCCTGCGCACATATTGCGCGCCGCCGCTTCCGCCCGAGCCGGCAAATTTTGCGCAGTTGCGGACAGCGGTTAAGTCATTGGCGGAAAACGAAATGCATATTTCGTAACTTTGTAACCGTTTGGTTACTTGTTCGTCTGCGTTGATGGAAGGCAAAACGCCTTGCACAAAACAAATCAAACAAAAAATATTATGAAAACCAAAACGCTTCTCCTGGCCGCGCTTGTCGGTGCGGCTGCCGTGTCCGCCAACGCCGGCGTCAACTTCGGCTTCTTCATCGGTCTCCCGCGTCCGGTGGTCGTTGCGACTCCGGTGGTGGTGGCCGCGCCGGCGCCGCCGGCTCCGTGTGTTGAAGTGGTTCCAACCTGTCCCGGTGTCGACTATGTCTGGGCACCCGGTTTCTGGTCTTACCGCGCGACCCACTACGTCTGGGTTCCCGGCTTCTGGAATTTTCATGGCGGCCATGCCTTTCGTGGCCACCGCTGGTAACCGGCATTGATTCAAGCCTGGCCGCTGTCGCAAGATGGCGGCCAGCTTTTTTTCTGATTCCTGTTAGCTGGTCATTTCAAATTATGCGCGAAGGCCTCGAAACTTTTCAAACGGCCGGGGTTTTAAATTCAATATCTTCATACTGGAATAAAGCCATGAATAAATCCTCTCTCATCCTGCTGGCGATGTTCGGTGCGCTCGTCCTGTCCGCGCCGGCGCAAGACACCAACGCGCTGAAAACCGACCTTGGCGTTTTTGAGACCCGGACCGGCACCGTCCTGGTCAAGGGCTTCACCCAGACCGGCATGTTGACGGTCGGGACGGAAGTCATCACGGTGTATTGCAAGGAATCCACCGATATATCGGCCGGCCGCAAAGCCGACGGCCTGGCCCTTGTGCTTTCAGGGAACCGGCCGGTCCACAAACGGATCCTGGTGGATTACGACGAGATCAGCCCGCTGCTCGACGGCATCAATTACCTGAACAAAATCACCTATGACGTCACGCCGCTGACCAGTTTTGATGCCAGCTTCAGCACCAAGAGCGGTTTCACAGTCGCGGCCTACAGCTCCCAAAGGCAGGGCACCATCCAGGAATCCTTGGAGTATGGCGATGAATTCAAAGTGCTGGTGACGCCCTACCAGATGATGCAGCTATCCCAGCTTATCGGGCAGGCCAAGCAGAATCTCGACACGTTGCGGAGCCAGAAATAAATAATGTGTCCCAGTGCCTTGATGCCGGAATTCGTTGCGCGGACCTCCGTTTTTACTTTGCTCGCCGTTTCGAAAAGGCAACCATCGGAGGTCAGCCGCATAGAATCCGGCGCGACCCTAAACGTCTGGGAAAATCGGACTTCAAAACGTCACGCCGTTTCGGGCGATTATTGAGGCTTGGTATTTCCGAACATAACCTTTGCCATTGCACCTTTCCCTTCGTCATGCGGCCATCCGCCGCGCGGTCACACCCTTGCCGGGCAGCCAGCCACGCGATCAATGCAAGCCGCTCAACATCCCCGGCGACTGTGATGGACTGACCCTGCTGGCGGCGCTCGGCCGCATGGTGGGAAATATTTCCGCAGCCGAGTGGCAGTTGGAATTTTCGCGCGGGCGAATTGTGAGCCGGGATCTGGCACCGGTGGCGGCCACGCAAATCGTCCGGGCCGGCCAGCGCTACCAGCATCTGTTCCCGGCCGTGACCGAGCCGGCGGTGAATGGAACCGTGGAAATTCTGCACGAGGATGAGGCTCTGATCGTGGTGAACAAACCCGCCCCGCTGCCCATGCACGCCGGCGGCCGATTTTTCCTCAACACGCTCCAGTATATCCTGAACGCGGCGTATCATCCGCAAACACCGCTGCCGGCGCACCGGTTGGACGCCAACACCACCGGCCTGGTGCTGGTCGCGCGCACGCGGGAATTTGCCGGCCAGCTACAGGCGCAATTCGCGGCCGGGCGGGTGAAAAAAAACTATCTGGTCCGCGTGCCGGACCCATTGCCGGCGGCTGTTTTTTATTGCGACGCGCCCATCAGCACCGGCGCCGGCGAACGCTGTTCGCGCACGGTGGATCGGGAAAACGGGCTGGCTGCGCGCACGGAATTTCAGGTGCTCCGCCGCTTCGCCGATGGCACGAACTTGCTTGAGGCGCGGCCGGTGACGGGCCGCACGAACCAGATTCGCGTGCACCTCTGGCATCTGGGCATTCCGGTGTGTGGCGACCCGACTTACCTGCCCGGCGGTAAACTTGGCGGCACCCAGACGCTGGCGGTGGGCGAGCCACCGCTGTGCCTCCATGCGTGGCGCGCAAAATTTCTGCATCCGGCGAACGGCGAGCCGGTGGAGTTTCACGCGCCACCGCCCGTTTGGCCAGCTTAACGGAATTGGTAAGAAGCCGCCAAGCTTGCGCCGATATTGCTGCCCGGAGCGGTCACCGAATAAGTGGGTCCCGCATAGAATTGCAAATTAGGAGTGGGACTGTAGATCAAGCCGCCTTGAATAACCCCTTCCCAATCGGACTTGCGGGCATTGGTCACCTTGGTGTCGAACGAGAGTTGCGCGCCCAATTGATTGTTGGCACCCAAGTAGGTCGCCAGGCTGATCCGGTTGTCAAAGCAGGCGCAGCAACAACAATCACAGCAGTCAAAACAATCTGGCCGCCCCAACAGAACTTCGCTGCTGATCCCGGCCTGCGAGTTTCCCGGCAGGTTAACCGTGCCGATAAACCCGGCTCCCAGCGCGTAATGCTCGTTGCTCCGACCGGAGTCCTTCGTGGTGCTGCCGAAATCAGGCAATCGGCCGTTGTAGCTGGCCGTGGGGATTTCGCCGTGAAGGAACAAGGCTCCGGCGCTAAAGCCGTCGTTGTATTCGCCCCAAAGATTCATCTTGAGCAGCGCCGACAAATCGCCATTGCCATTGCGAAGATAATAATCATGGCCGGTCGGATCCTTTAGCGTGGTGTCGGTGATGGTTTGGATGGGAAAGCTCAGTTGGAACTCCATGTCGCGCGGCAGGCCCAATTTGAAGTTCAAATCCCCAATCAACCACCGGTCGGTAATCCGCTCCAGATCATCCCGGTTGCGCTCCGTATGATTATAGCCAAAACCTAGTTCCAGGGCCGCCTGCCCCCAAGGCAAAGTTTGCGGATGCAGGTATCCGCCAAAGTCCGGCTGGTAATTAAATTTCGGCACGGGGATATTCAGCAGTTTGTCCGGGCTGGCCGCCGGCTCGGCAGCTAGGCCAGCCAACCCCGGCGTTGTTGCCATCGGACCCGGCACGCGGACCCAGTTCCCGGCGAACTCACCGCCACCCGCCACATCCGGCGCGGGCGCGATGTAAAAGTGATTGGCATCCACCACAAAGTCCATCGGCTGCATCCCCAGCGGCACCAGCCGGGAAACGGGATAGAGCGCGCCCGTCTTGGCGTTGAGCCAGCCCTTTTCTGGATCCCGCACCCAATTGCCGGCAAACTCACCGCCGCCCGGAATATCCGGCGAGGGCGGGACATAGAAATGATTGGCATCCGCAGTAAAATCCATCGGCTTCATTCCCAGCGGCACCAGCCGCGCCGCCGGATAGGCCGCCCCAGTCTGTGCATTGACCCAACCCGCGCCAGCACCATTGGCGGCGGGCGTATTCTGAGCCTCACCGGGCAGGGCCAGAAAGAAGGCCAGGACGGTGACGAAAAGAAACGAGGTGGAGGAAACAAGCATTGAAGTTTTCATACTTTTGATTGTTTGTTTTAGCGGAACAATAATGACACTAACTCCCCTAACTCCAAAATTGCAACAATAAAAAATCATTCTCGCCATTATTTGTTCTAACTGCCCCGCAACCCAGCCGCGGCTTGGCCCCGGCTCGGTCAACCTCTGGCCGACGGCTTTTTGCTTGTTAATAATTTCCCGCACGGGTATTAGCAACGAAACAATATCAACTTTATGGGCTCTATATTCTTCGGCATTGTCATCGGGCTGGTGGCGTGGTTTCTCGTCCGTTATCTCGCCGCCGGCTTTTACACCGTCAACCAAAACGAGCGCGCCGTGAAGACCAGCTTCGGCCGCGCTGAAAGGGTAGGGGACGCCACCACGTCGCAGGACCCCATCGCCGCCTCGCTGAATGAGGAAGAAAAGGAGCGCTACAACTATCCCCAGGTGCGCGTCATCCCGCCGGGCGGACCCTACTTCAAGTGGCCCTGGGAAAAGGTCTATAAAATTTCCGTCGCCACCCAGACTATCAACATGGCGGTGGACCCGGAAAACGGCGATGCGAATTGTCAGGGCACCATGCTCGAAGCCGTCACCAAGGACCAACTCAACACCGGCTTGAAGGGCCAGATCCGCTGGCACGTTTCCGAGCGCAATCTTTACGCCTACCTCTTTGGCGTGAAACATCCCATCGTCCACGTCATGGGCTATTTCGTTTCCGTGCTGCGCGAGCGCATCGCCAATTTCGAGGCGCCCGCCGGTAAGGCCAATACTGGCGACCCGCAGGCCTTGCACAATCTTGCCGCTACCGCCGTCACCGGCATTTCCATCAACGACCTTCGCAAGAATCTTTCCGACATCAACGACCACATGGACAAGGAATGCGCCGGGTCCGCCGCGCGCTACGGCATCGCGCTGGACGCGTCGCTCATCACCGGCATTGACCCGCCGCCCGAAGTCGAATCCGCCTTGGCCGCCATCAACACGGCTTACAACGAGGTTTCTTCCAGCATCAGCCTTTCGCAGGCGAGCGCGGATCAGAAAATCGTCCAGTCCAAACGCGCCGTGGAGATCGAGACGCTCAAGGCGCAGGCCGAAGTCCAGCCCATCGTCGCGCTGGCCGAGCAGTTGACCGACTTGAAACAGAACGGTGCCGGCGCCCTCGACGCCTATGTGCGCAACGTGCGGCTCAAATTATACAGCGAAGCCAAGACCGTCATCCTGGAGGCCAGCCATGAATAAAGAAATGAGCGTAGCGGCGACGCCCCCGTCGCCGAGCACCACCGTAACCGCGACGCCCTCGTCGCCGAGCATCACTGTAGCGGTGCCCCCTCGTCGCCGGGAGTTTCCGTTTTTCCAATCATTTTGCCTGCAACCCCTGCGACGGGGCGTCGCAGCTACCTTGGAGGCCAGCCATGAATGAGAATCCGCTCGCCTCGCCGCTCGCGCATTTTTTCATCGCGGCCATCCTGACGTTCGTCGGCATGTTCATCCTCGTGCCGCTGTTCTTCGGCTTCGTGCGGCTGTTCGGCTTTTACACCATCGTCGAGGAACGCACCTGCAAGGTCTATATGCTCTTCGGCAAAGTCGTCGCCGTCATTGATGAACCCGGCTTGCACCTGCTCATCCTGAAACTCGGCCTCAAGGCGCCGCTCGTTAACTTTCTCGGCAAATGCCACACGCTCGATTTGCGGCTGGACCAGGAATACATCCGCAGCACGCCCGTCAATTCCGAGGAAGGCGCGCCCATGGGCATCGGCATCTGGTA
>CAISYZ010000127.1 GCA_903889895.1 uncultured Verrucomicrobia subdivision 3 bacterium
GTCCATGCCGAGTTGTTCACACTGGCTGAAATTGAGGTAATTGTTGGCTGATTCTTGGCGATGAAAGTGCGTAAAGGCGATTTCATGGGCGGACAGCGAAGCCCACTCAAAGACATGGTTCCAGTCTTCGCTATCCCGCCGCTGAGAATGGACAAAGAAACAAAAAAAGCATAAACTAAAACCGTTGCTTGGACTAAAATCCAGCGTGGCCCAGAAAGTTTATCTCGGTCAAATGTGAGATGAATATGAGGAAACGGATCATTACCTATGGGACTTTTGACATTTTGCACCGGGGTCATATCAACCTGCTGCGCCGGGCAAAGGCGCTGGGCGACTATTTGATTGTGGGCTTGTCCAGCGACGACTTCAATCTGGTCAAACAAAAGAACGCCTATTATCCGTTCGCGGACCGTCGGATGATCATGGAATCCATCCGTTATGTGGACAAGGTGATCATTGAGGACAACTGGGAACAAAAAGCCGATGACGTGGTCAACTACCGGGCTGACATCTTAGTGATGGGAGATGACTGGGCAGGCAAGTTCGACTATTTGAAAAATTTGTGTGAAGTGGTTTATCTGCCGAGAACCCCCAGCATCTCCTCCACGCAAATCAAAGCCGAGATGTTTTAACCGCAAGCCAATGTCCGTTTTCGTCAAAGAGTCCGTTCGGCATCTGGTCTATTTAATCTACCGGATGATTCCCAAACGGAACCAGGCCGTGGTTTATGGCTGGCCAGATTTTGAAGACAATGCCCTGGCTTTGCAGGCTGGGCTTGACCAGACCACTGTCAGCAAGGTGGTCTTGTTGGTGACCGGGCCACCGAAACACGCCGGCTTTGAAATGGGCAAAAAGACCATCGTTGTCCGGAAGAACAGCCTGCGGGGAGTATGGTATTTTCTTCGGGCCAGATATGTATTTTTCACGCACCGTTCCTTCATGTTCCGATTTCCGCCCAATGTGGTTTCGGTGAATGTGTGGCATGGCATGCCCATCAAAAAAATCGGGTGGATGTTGGAGGGGAATCGCGGCTACGCTTCGAAATATGCGCTGGCCACATCCGATTTCTGGGCGGGGATTGTCAACGCATCTTTGCGGCCATTTGAAAATACGCTAGTAACCGGCCTGCCCCGGAACGACCGGCTCCTCGCGGCTGGGCACGGCTTCTGGGAACGCCTCGGATTAACGGCGGCAATCGCGGACAAAAAAATCATCGGCTGGCTGCCCACCTACCGCAAAAGCGTCACGGGAGAAATCCGGTCGGACGGCTTGGATCCGGGAAATGTGTTCGGGATGGAGGGAATTTTGCCCGAGGAATTAAACGAATTTTTGCGGCAGCGGCAGGGGTTTGCCATCGTCAAACCGCATCCGATGGCGGGCCGGGCGGCGAACCGCCAGTTGAGCAATCTGTTGATCATTGATGATGCGTGGTTGCGAAGCCAGGCTACGTCCCTGTATGCGCTGCTGGGGCAATGCGACCTGCTCGTCACGGACATGTCGAGCGTGGTGGTTGACTATCTGGTGCTAGACCGGCCGGTAATCCACCTGATCGCTGATTTGTCCGAATACCGCGCCAGCCGGGGATTTTCCATCGAACCGGTGGAGGAATATTTTGCCGGCCCGTTGGCCACAAATGCCGAGGAATTATTCGCGCAACTGGCAGTGGCATTGCGGGGCGACGATTCGCACCGGGACCAGCGGCGACGCATCCGCAAATTGTTCCACACCCATCCGGATGCAAATGCCACGCAGCGGCTGATGGCGGCATTAAATTTGCCCCAACAGTCCGGCAAGCCAAACCGGCTGACCGACATCATCCCGGAGCCGCGGACTGCGCCGCCGACCAAGCCGGAAGCAGCCAACGTGGAAACAGATTTGCCGGCGTTGAGCGAAGGCGAACGGCAGCAAATCCTGGTGACCTGGAATCAGACCCAACGGCCATATCCGCGCGACAAGTGCATCCATCAATTGTTTTCGGAGCAGGCCGTGCAGACACCGGACGCGACGGCGGTGGTGTTTGAAACAAGCCGGTTAACCTATCAGGAACTGAACCAGCGGGCGGACCAAGTGGCCGCTCGCCTCCGACAGCTCGGCGTGCGGCCCGGCACCATCGTCGGACTATTCGTGGAGCGCTCCTTGGAAATGGCGGTGGCGTTGTTGGGCATCCTCAAGGCTGGCGGCACCTATTGTTCGTTGGATGAAAGTCTGCCCGAAGAACGGTTGCGATGGATGCTGGCGGACGCCCGTGTGGAAATCATGGTTGCCCGCAAAAGTTCGGTTCAGCGCCTTGCCAATCTCATTGGCACAACGCCGTCAAACCGCGCGGTCATTCTGGCTATTGAGGATTTGCTGGCGGTCACGACGGAAAGCAAAGCGCCGGAAGAATTTTTTCACCGCGCCGAAATGCCGGCCTATGTGAGTTACACATCGGGTTCGACCGGGCAGCCCAAGGGCGTTTTAGTGCCGCATCGCGGAGTGGTTCGGCTGGTGAAAGGGGCGGATTACGCCTCGCTCTCGGCGGAAGAAACTTTGCTGCACATGGCTCCGCTGTCGTTTGATGCGTCCACGTTTGAAATCTGGGGCGCGCTGCTCAACGGCGGACGCCTGGTCATTATGCCGCCGGGGCCTTGCTCGCTCGCTGAAATTGGCGAGGCCATTCGGCGGCACGGTGTGACCACGTTATGGCTGACGACGGGATTGTTTCATCTGATGGTGGAGGAGCGGTTGGATAACTTGAAACCGTTGCGACAACTGTTGACCGGTGGCGATGTCATGTTGCCGAAACATTTCATCCGCGCCCAACAAGCGCTGAAAGGTTGCCGGATCAACAACATGTATGGCCCGACCGAGAACACCACTTTCACCTCCGGCTACACCGCCACCGATGAGGCGGGGCTGGCTGCGGGCGTGCCAATCGGCCGGCCCGTTGCCAACACCCAAGTTTACGTTCTGGATTCGCGGCTCAATCCGGTTCCGGTTGGCGCAGAGGGCGAGTTGTATGTTGGCGGCGACGGGCTGGCGCTGGGCTACTTGAACCGTCCGGAACTGACGGCGGAAAAATTCATCCCCAGCCCTTTTGAGGCGGACGCCCGCCTCTATCGGACCGGGGATATGGCGCGCTGGCGACCGGACGGCAATCTTGAATTTTTGGGAAGACGGGACAGCCAGGTGAAAATCCGCGGCTTCCGCATCGAATTGGGCGAGGTGGAATCCGCTTTGGGAACGCATCCGCAGGTGGCATCCTGCGCGGTAACCACCCAACACTTGGACGATGGCAACAAGCTGTTGACGGCCTTTGTGGTAGGGCGCGAAGCCGCCGACATCACGGCCGAAATGTTGCGTTCGTGGCTGAAAAATAAATTGCCGGCCTACATGGTGCCCGGCCGTTTTTTACAACTTCCCGCCCTGCCTTTGAATGTGAACGGAAAGGTGGACAGAAAATCCCTGAACGAATTGCCGGCCAAGGAAATGACCGGCGACGGCGGCTTCGAGCTGCCCTGCAACGATCTGGAGCGGAAGCTCGCCGACCTTTGGAAAACGCTTCTGCGCCGGGAAAAAATCAGCATCCGGGAAAATTTCTTTCATCTGGGCGGAGATTCCCTGCTGGCGGTTCAACTGGCCTGCGCGATTGAAAAAATGACGGGAGTGGAACTGCCCATGGCCACTTTGTTTCAATCGCCGACCATCGAATCGCTCGCCCGCCGGCTCAGTGAAAAGGATTGGTCGCCGGCCTGGAGTTCGCTTGTGCCTCTGAAAACGGAGGGCTCCCGTCCGCCGTTGTTTTTTGTGCATGGCGTGCGCGGCGAAGTGTATCGCTATTTGGATCTGGTGCGCCGTTTGCCTGCTGACCAGCCCTGTTATGGAATTCAGGCGGTGGGATTGGACGGGCGAGCGAACCGTCATGTGACCGTCGAAGAAATGGCGGCCCACTATGTCGAAGAACTGCTGGCCTTCCAACCCGCTGGGGCGTTCTATCTTGCCGGCTACTCCATGGGTGGATGGATTGCGTATGAAATGGCGCAACAACTGCGCCGCCGAGGCCGGCAGGTGCTGCTGCTGGCGCTCTTTGACAGCGGGCCGGCGGGCAAGGTTGCGTTGAGCCACTATGCGTCGCAGATGGCGGTCTTCATCCCGCGCCGGTGCGTGCATCATCTGCGCCGGTGGCTCAAGCTGCCGCGCCGGGAGCAGTTCGCATATTTGCGCCGGCGCTGGATTTCATTCCGGCAATTGTTCACCCAGAACCGTGATTCCGCGTCGGCGGTGACAGCGCCCCCGGAGAAAAGCTCCGAGCCTCCTAAGGTCGCCGGGGATTACATTGATTATTATCATGCAGTCGCCGCGAGTTACCAAATCCGGGAATATTCTGGGCCGGTCGAGGTGTTTGTCAGCGACCAGCATCATCCCGGTTGGAAATCATATTGGAAGCACCAGGCCCTCGGTGGAGCCTCGATTCACCGCATTCCGGGCGAGCATTTTGAGATTTTTTCCGAACCCAACGTCCCTATTTTCGCCAAAATATTCGGCAATGTCCTCCGGCGCGCGCAGCAACGGGAACGCGCTCAGAATCACCGCCAACCTTAGCATTCACTCGTCCGGTCAGAACTATCCGAGCTGCCACTGGCGCTCGTCTCTGTCTCCCACGGGAGACCGCCAATCACGCGATCAATCTGGCCAGCAAATTGGAAAACCGGTTCAACGTCGAGGCTTTGGGAGATCGGGCTGATCTGAATGAACTTTTGTTCGGCAGCGAAAGGGCAAATCTGAAAGAGGTCGGCAAAATCATCAACGAATTCCAGGCCGGCACGTGTTTTTATTGCAAACGCTCTCTCAAAGGCGATGTCTCTCACGTCGACCACTTCGTTCCTTGGTCCCGCTATCCCGTTGATTTGGGACACAACTTCGTTTTGGCTCACGCAACCTGTAACAGCAGGAAGTCAGATAGATTAGCAGCAGGTGTTCATCTCGATGCTTGGTGTGAATATCGGCACCAGCATGCAAAACCATTGGCGGCAGAATTCAATCATTACAGTTTCGCCTTCCGATCCGCATTCACTTCCACCTCCAGCATGAGCGGCGGAATCGAGTCAAAAGGCGGCACGCCGGAAACCATAATGCCGTGGCTCGCCAGCCGCGTCGCCAGGGCCGCGCATTTGGCCAGATGCTCCGCCACTTGCTGGTTCGCCTCGGTGATTTGCCCGTTCGAGATGACGTCGAGGTCGCTGGCCTTTTTCACCCGCACCGCCATTTGCCGATAATTCTCCTGAGCCTGCTGCGCCGCCTCTTGGGCAAGCGGACTGCCCGCCCGGTTCACGGCCGTCGCCTCCACTTGCGCGGCGGCGGCCACCGTGGTGGCGGCACGGTTCGTGAGCCGGTTGTTGATCGCGATGTCATTGGCCGCATACTGTCCGGCCACCGCCAGGCTGCCCGGCAATAGCGCACTCTCCGTATTGTAGTCGCGCAGGTCCTGCAAAATTTCCAGCCGCGTTTGAATCTTTCCCGCCAGAGATTTCCCCTGCCGCCAGGTTTGCTGCAACTGATTTTCGATGGCTGCGCCCGGCCCGTTCGTTCCACGGACCGACACGAACGTAGTCAGCCCGGCATAAGCCGTCTTGGTTTCCAGTAGCGACTGAAGTTCCGCCGGCGACAAATCATCCAACGCGATGCGTGGCATGTAGCTGTGGTTTTTCTCCAAAACCAGCCCCCGGGCATCCAACACCCGCACCGTGCCGGAGATGTGTAAACGGCGGTTGAAAAGTGCGGCGGGCGGCGCTCGAAAAGTGCTGCACCTTCCGGGCAAAGAAGACTGTTTTTTCAGGGTTTCGTCAAGCTGTTGATTCCGCTTCGAGGTAGAAGCAGCAGGAGGGGGAGCTTCGA
>CAISYZ010000128.1 GCA_903889895.1 uncultured Verrucomicrobia subdivision 3 bacterium
GAGCGAAGCGGTCTTGGGTGCAAGGGAGCGGCTATTATTATTATACTTTTGATAAGACAGAGCACGGATGGAGACTTTCAGCGTGTTGTCCTGTTAATTTTGCGCAGGGTAACGTGCGTATGTGATGAATCTGCCGCCTAATATGAGGATAGGCTACACCAGCTCTTCCCGCCTTACCGGATTGGATTAAACTTCGTCGCCCCGGCTTCGTTGGCCCCCCGGCCCGTTCACTGGCCGTCAACCCAGCCCGGTTATTCCACCTTGAGCAGGACGCTGCCGTGCGGGGGGAGTTCGGCGGCATAGGTTTTGGCGCGGCCCAAATCCTGTCGCCGCCAGAGGTCGCGCACGGCGGGCCGGGGGCGCACGCCGAGGTCTTGCCAGACGAGCTTCACGGGCGCGGCGGTCTGGCCCCGGTTGAAGAGGCCCACGGCCAGCGTTTGGTCCGCGAGCGGGCGCGTCCAGATTTCCACGCCGGCCACGGTGTTGGTCAGGCGTTGCGCGGGCGCGCCGAGGGCGTCCTGGTCCAGGGCGATGACCTCGGGATTGGCCAGCAGCGCGCGGGTCCAGGCATCGTTGTCCGGCAGGTTCGCCCCGACCATCAGCGGCGAGGGCAGCAGGCTCCAGAGGGTGAGGAGCGTGAGCGATTCGGCGCGGGTGAAGTGCGTGCGGCGGTCGTTGCCCACGGAGCGGTGGCGGACGGAGAGATGGCCCAGCGGGAGCATGTCCGCATCCGGCCAGTGCCCGGGCGCGACGTGGTTGTGCCAGCGGTCGCCGAGGGTGAATTCGTGGTCGAGGAATTTCCAGTTGTCCCAGAAATCATCGGAGACGCGCCAGAGGTTGGCGTGGGTCTCGATGTGTTCGCCCGCCACAATGGGCGTCTCGCCGGGCGAGGTGCTGAACACAATGGCGCGGCCGCACTGGTCAAGGGCGCGGCGGATCATCTCAATCTCGGCGGTGTGGTAAGGCCGGGAGAGGTCGTCCACCTTGATGTAATCCACGCCCCACCCGGCCCAGAGGCGGGCACAGGCATCATACCACGCCTGGCCGGCGGCGTTGGCGCGCACACCAAACATGTCGGGGCACCAGGTGCATTGGTCATCGGGATCGGCGGCCTCGGCGGCGGTGTGGCGGGAGCCTTCGATGAACAAATTGGCGGCGACGGCGTGGCGCGGGATGCCGCGCATGACGTGGATGCCAAATTTCAAACCGAGCGAATGCACGGCGTGGGCAAGCGCGGTGAAGCCGGTGCCGTCCACGGCGGAGGGAAAGCGGTTGGTCGCGGGCAGCAGCCGGCCGAAGGCGTCCATGACGAGCGGGGCATTGACGCGGCCATTGCGGTTGTTGTCATGCGCGCCGGGGTCGGACCAGCAATAGTCCACCACGACGGTGTCCCAGCCGACGGGCTGCATTTCGGCGGCGAGATAGCGGGCGTTGGCGAGCACCTCGGATTCGACGACGTTGTCGCCAAAGGCGTCGTAGCTGTTCCAGCCGAGCGGTGGCGTGAGAGCCAGCGTGTCGCCGGCAACGAACTTGATTTTCGCAGCAGCCTTGCCGGCGGAATTTCTGGCGGTCACGGTGAAGGTGTATTCCCCTTTCGCCGCCAGCGCGCCGGTGATGATGCCGGTCTGCTCGTCCAAGATCAGACCGTCGGGCAGTTTCTTCGCGGCGTAAGTGATGGGCAAATCACCGCTGACGGTGAGCTTGTAAAGCACGGGCGTGGCCGGGCGCACACCAATGACCGAGGCGCCGTTGAACTGCGGCGCGGCGGCGGGCTGGGCGGCGGCGATAATCTGCTGCTCGCGCGGGGTGAAATTGGATTCGGTGCCGGCGGCTGAAAGAAAATTACCGGGCAGCGCAAAACATATCAGCGGGAGCAGAAGTTTATTCATGGCAGCAAGGGGTTTAATTTCATTCTGATTAAGACCAAACTAAAAAAGGTGGCGACGCGTGAAGCGTCGCCACCTTGAGCAACCGGCAAATTACCAGAACTTGATGTAGAACAGGACGACGCAGGCGACGACAATCAAGCTGAGCACGATGTCGAGGGTGCCCCAGCTGGCGCGCGTGGCCGCTTTTTCCTCGGCGGTGGCACCATACCAGGTGAACTTCACGGTCTTCGGATCCGGTGCCTTGGTCATCAGGCTGATAACAATCATCAGCGCGGCGGTGAGGACAAACAAGCCCTCGCAATAATAGAGCCAGTGGATGTTCCAAATGTCGAACAGGAAGCCATTGTGCGTGGCGCGGATGGCAGCCATGCCCGTGTCATAATCGGCTTGCGAGATGAGTTTGTGATAGTGGTCGCCCTTGAGTTTGGTGACGGCATCGGCGTCGCCGCGCATGATGAGGTCGAGCGCGAGACGGCCAAAGCCGGCGACCATGCCGACCACGAAGGCCCAGAGCGCAGCCGGGGCGGTGGCGCGTTTCCAGAACACACCCAACCCGAACAGCACCGCAATGGCGGGCGAGAGATAACCCTGCACGTTCTGCAAGTAGAGGTAGAGCGGCATGTGCAGATTCTTAATCACCAGCACCCAGCAGATGCCAATGAAGACAATCACCGCCGTGGCCAGGCGGCCGACGAACACCTCGGTCTTGCCGGAGGCGTTCGGATGCCATTCGCGGTAGAAGTCCATGGTGAAGAGCGTGGCGGAAGCGTTGAACTTGGAGCCGAGCGACGCCATCAGCGCGACGATCATGCCGCACGCGACCATGCCGCGCAAACCGTGCGGCAGAATCTGGGCGACGAGCGAGGTGTAGGCGGCATCGCCGTTGGTGCTGAAACCAACACCGGGCGTCTTGGTCAGCGCAAAGGCAATCATGCCCGGCACGAGAAAGATGAACACCGGCGTGAGCTTGAAGAAGCCGGCGAGGATGGTGCCGCGACGGGATTCCTGCTGGTTTTTGCCGGCGAGCACGCGTTGGACAATGTATTGGTCGGTGCACCAATACCAGAAACCGATGATGGCCGAGCCGGGCAGAATCGCGAGCCACGGCCAGTCAGGATCATTGATGGAGCGGACGAGGTGGACGTTGTCGCCAACGGTCGTCAGCGTGGCGTGCCAGCCGTCAACCAAGCTGCCGTGACCGAGGACGCGCAGGCCCATGTAAAGGATGCAAACGGAACCGAAGATCAGCACCGGCGCCTGCAGCACGGCGGTATACATGATGACGCGCATGCCGCCAAACACCGTATAAAGACCGGTGGTGAAAGCCAGTCCCAAGGCGATGGCCCAAAAGACGTCAATCTGGTGACCGAAAAGATTGATGTGATCCACGTTCAACAGCGTGCGGATGACGACGTCGCCGGCGTAAATCGTGGCGGCGATCTTGGTCAGCACGAGGCTCGCCATCGTCAGCAAGCTCAAGACATTCCGCGAACCGCGACTGAAGCGGAGTTCGAGGAATTCCGGCATGGTGAAGACTTTCATGCGGTCGTAGAGCGGCACGAACGCCCAACCGAGGATGAGAATCCAGTAGGCGTGCATTTCCCAGTGCGCCATGGCCATGCCGGTGGCAAAGCCCGCGCCGGCGAGACCGACGAGATGCTCGGAGCCGATGTTCGAGGAGAAGATCGAGGAGCCGATCTGCAGCCAGTTCGCATCGCGGCCGGACAGGAAGTAGTCCTTGCCGGACTCGTTCTTTTTGCGCATCGAGAACCACACGGTCACGATCATGCCGATGGCAAACAGGATGATCACACCGACATCCAGGCCGTTGAACACCGTGCCGTTCAAGCCGCCGGCGGCGGCGGTGGTGGCGAGGGCGTTGGTGGCCACGGCCACACTGTTGGTAATTTCGTTCATATTATTTTCCCAAGCTGATTACTTAACGCTGAACTTGTAAACGATGGTGTTGTGGAACGTCTGGCCGGGCTTGAGTTCCGTGGTCGGGAACTGCGGCTTGTTCGGGGAGTCGGGATAATGCTGCGGCTCCATGCAGAAGCCGGTGTGGATCTGATACGCCACGCCGCCCTTGCCGTGGATGGTGCCATCGAGGAAATTGCCCGCGTAGAATTGCAGACCGGGTTCATCGCTCCAGACTTCCAGCACGCGGCCGCTGGTCGGTTCTTCAACGCGCGCCATGAGGCCAAATTCACCGAGCGGCTTGTTGACGACCCAGTTGTGGTCATAGCCGGGGCCGTATTGCAGCACCTTGTCGGGGTCGCTGATGCGCGCGCCGATGGCCGTCGGCTTGCGGAAATCGAACGGGGAACCGGTCACGTCAGCAAAGGTGCCGGTCGTGATGAGACCGCTGTCCACCGGCGTGGTCTGGTCGGCGTTGATGTAAACCACGTGGCCGAGGATGTCGCCATTCCCCTGCCCGGCGAGGTTGAAATAAGAATGATGCGTGAGGTTCACCACCGTGGGCTTGTCCGTGTGCGCGGTGAATTCCAGCTTCAATTCGTTGGCCTCGGTCAGCGTGTAAATCGCCGTCACCTCGAGGGTGCCGGGATAACCTTCTTCGCCGTCCTTGCTGACATAAGTCAGGATCAAAGCCGGGCCTTGCGACGTCGGCAGCGGCCGCGCGGTCCAGACCACCTTGTCGAAGCCTTTCAAGCCGCCGTGCAGCGAGTTCGGGCCGTTGTTCGTCGCCAGCGTGTAGGTCTGGCCTTCGAGCGTGAACTGCGCACCGCCGATGCGGTTGCCGTAGCGGCCGATGAGCGCGCCGAAATACGGCGTCTTGTCAATGTAGCCCTGCAAATTGTCGTAACCGAGCACGACGTCGCCGAGCTTGCCGCTCTTGTCCGGCACGATAAGCGACTGCACGATGCCGCCGTAGGTCATGATGCGCGCCTCGCTGCCGGCGGAATTGCGCAACGTGTAGAGTTCAACTGCCTGACCTTCCGGCGTCTTGCCGAAGTCAGCCTTGGTGATGGTTCCTTTTGGTGTGCTCATAGTCGTGCATCCGGTAAAACAAGCCGCGGCAAGGCCGACGGATGTGACCGTGATGAGTTGGATCAGTTTGTTCATGTGTGTTTTGGTTGTGGTTTATTGCTGGCCATAATAAGCAGCCGGCCCGTGTTTGCGAAGAAAATGTTTATCCAGCAAAACCGCCTGCATCGGCTGGGTTTGGGGATTGATGCGCAGCGTCTCGCTGTTCAGCCGTGCGATAAATTCCAGCACGCTGGCGTTGTGCACCGCGTCATGCGCGTCCTTGCCCCAGGTGAACGGCCCATGGCTCGCCACCAGCACCGCCGGATGTTGCGCGGGATCAAATTTAAGTTTATTGAACGTCTCCACGATGACGTCACCGGTGTTGGCCTCGTAATCCTTTTTGATTTCCGCCGGCTTGAGCTTGCGCGTGCAGGGCACATCGCCATACCAATAATCGGCCTGCGTCGTGCCATAAGCCAGGAGCGGTTTGCACGCCTGCGCCCACGAGGTCGCGTAAAGGCTGTGCGTATGCACCACGCCGCCGATGGACGGAAAAGCGCGATACAACACCAGATGCGTCGGCGTGTCGGAACTTGGCTTCAAATTGCCTTCCACCACTTTGCCGTCGGCGAGCGAGACCACGACCATGTGTTTCGGTTTCATGCCATCATACGGCACCCCGCTCGGCTTGATGACCATGAGGCCTTTTTCGCGGTCAATGCCGCTGGCATTGCCCCACGTCTGGATGACCAAGCCTTCGGCCACCAAGTCCAAGTTCGCCTGGCAAACTTCCGTTTTTAATTTTTCCAACATAATGAAAATTATCCCCTCACGCGGCTGCGGATTTCAATCAGCTTTTTCATCACGCCATAAAGATTGCCATTCCAATCCTGCGTGCCAAAGGCGTCGTGCAATTCCTTGTAGAGCGCGTAAAGCTCCCGATAAGTCGCATGCGCCTTGGCATTCGGCTTGTAAACAATCGGCTTCAGGCCGGTCATTTTCTTTTGCGCCGCTGCATAATCTTTATGCGCGCCCGCCACGACCGCCGCCGCGATGGCCGAACCGAGCGCGCAGGTCTGCGCCGAGCGCGACAGCTTCATCGGACGTCCCGTCACATCCGCGTAAATCTGCATCGTCAACGGGCTTTTCTCCGCGATGCCGCCGCAATTCACGATTTGCGAAATCTTCACGCCGTATTCTTCAAACCGGTTGATGATGGTCAGCGCGCCAAACGCCGTCGCCTCCACCAGCGCGCGATAAACCTCCGCCGGCGTCGAGTAAAGCGTCTGGCCAACCATCAGGCCGGTGAGCCGCTGGTCCACGAGCACCGTGCGGTTGCCGTTGTTCCAGTCGAGCGCGAGTAAACCACTTTCGCCGGGCGCGAGTTTGAGTGCTTCCTCGTCCAGTTTGCGGTGCGAAAGATTTTCGCCGTGCGGCTGGATGTAATTCACCCACCAGTTGAACAAGTCGCCGACCGCCGACTGGCCGGCTTCGAGCCCAAAATATCCCGGCAGCACACTGCCGTCCACAATGCCACACAGTCCCGGCACATCCGCGAGTTTGCTGGTGTTTGCCGCAATGGAAATATCGCAGGTGCTGGTGCCGATGATTTTCACCAGCGTTCCCGGCGTGACGCCGCTGCCGACTGCGCCAAGATGGCAATCAAACGCGCCGACGGCCACGGGAATGCCCGCCGTCAACCCGGTTTTCTTCGCCCAGGCCGGCGTGAGTCCGCCAACCGCGCGGTCAATCGTATGCACGCGCGGCGTCAAACGGGAACGCAGTTGCGCGAGCTTCGGGTTCAGCTTGGCGAGAAATTCAGCGTCGGGATAACCGCCCCATTTCGCATTCCACATCGCTTTGTGGCCAGCGGCGCAGACGCCCGCGATGAACTTGTCGGGATGCTCCGTGCCAGTGAGCGACGCGGGAACGAAATCGGAAAGTTCTACCCAAGCATGCGCGGCATTAAAAACCTCCGGGGCGGTGCGCAGGCAATGCAGCAGCTTGCTCCAGAACCACTCGCTCGAATAAGTGCCGCCGCATTTGGCTAGGTATTGCGGGCGGATTTTTTTGGCAAGCGCGGTGATTTCCGCCGCTTCATTGACGCTGGTGTGGTCTTTCCACAACCATGCCAACGCGGCAGGATTGTTCGCGTATTTTTTTTGGAACACCAGCGGCTGGCCATTCGCATCTACCGGCAACGGCGTGCTGCCGGTGGTATCCACGCCAATGCCGATGACTTGGGCGGCGGTGAAACCTTTGACATTTTTCTTGGCCGTGGCGAGCGCCTGCTTGATCGTGGTTTCCGCGCCGGTGAGATAATCGGCGGGATGTTGCCGTGCCAGATTTGGGTCGCGCGACAAAACGACGCCTTGTGTGCCGTGCGCATACGTCCACACCGACGCGGCAATTTCCGCGCCGTTGGCGATGTTAACAATTAGCGCGCGAACCGAATTCGTGCCGTAATCCAAACCGATCGTGTATTTAATGTTCATTTGATTGAATCTGTTTGCGCCCGCAAAACGCGGACGCCAAAAACTCCGCCAGCTAGGTTGCCGGGGTGCGCGGCGAATTTTACCATGACGGAATGCTTTCCAGCTGTGAGTTCCGCAGGCAGCACATACGTCGCGTCATAAAACTCTTCCGGCCGGTTGTTGTTCAAGGATTCCGTGGCGATGATTTTTCCATCCACCATCACGTCAAACTGCCGCGCACCGACGTCGCTGCCCCAATAGGTGCAGCTGAGCAATACCGGCTGGTCGGGCAGAACTTTCACCTCGTAACCGAACCAGTCTGCCGCGTGCCGCCATTTGTGGCCGTTGAATTCTCCGCTCTGCGAATCACCCGCTTGAAATTTATGGTCAGTTTCCGACTGCGATTCGCCTATGCGGACGACATCCACCACGCGGGCCTCGTCGGCGATGCGCCGCGCGGCTGCCGCCTGCAATTCTGCCGCGTGCGCCGACCATTCGTCGGCAGACAATAATTTCCAATACACCGAGTAACGCTCCCGGTGCATCTGGTAAAAGGGAATCAGCGTCACGTCATTCGGCTGGCCGATGTCATGCGTGCGGAAAGTCAGTTTTTTTTCGGCAACGGGTTTTATTTGCCCCGTCAATTTGTCCGCCGTGGTCACAAATACTGGTGCTTCCGGCGTGGGCAGATGGCTAAAATCCGTCTGGTGGCGCGTGATGGGATTCGGCATCGCGTTCGTGCCCATTTCACCGGCCAGCACAATCGGGCCATAAAGCACGGCCACCGTATTGCTCGCACCGGGCAGTGGTTCGGTGTGCAATATCATGGGTAGATGAATTTCAACTTTGTCACCGTCATGCCATTCGCGCGACAAAGTAAAATAACTTTCCGGGGCAGATCTGACCGCCTGGTCCCGGCCATTCACGGAAACAAAAACTCCGGAAGTGGCCCACTTCGGATGGCGGATTTTGAGGGCGAAGCTGAGGGGTTTTTCCACCTTGATTTTCAAGACAGTCGTATCGCTTTCGGGGAATTTTGTTTCCTGCCGAACTATCAGGCCTTTTTCCTTCCAAATTAATTCCGACGCGATGAAGAGATTGACATAGAGCGAATCCGCGGCGTGAAAATATATCGTGTCGCCGTATTTCGAATGGTTTTCCATGCCGGTGCCGACGCAGCACCAGAAAGAATCCTCCGGCGTGGAATAGGTCTTGAAATGCCCCGGCTTGAGCGACATCAGATAGACGAACATTCCTGTCTCCGGGTCTTGCGACGCAAGGATATGGTTGTAAAGTCCGCGCTCGTAAAAATCCATCTTTGCCGCATCCGGCTCCAGTGCGAACAGTTCGCGCGTGAGCTTGAGCATGTTGTAGGTGTTGCACGTCTCGCAGGTGTCGGCGCTCAAGTGTTTGTCAAAATCATTGGTTGAAAAAAAGTGTTCGTGATCGCTGTCACCGCCGATGACATAGGAACGGCGCAGCGCGACGGAATCCCAGAAAGTGTGCGCCATTTCAAGAAACTGCGAATCGCCGGTAAGTTCGTATTCCCGCGTTGCGCCGATGATTTTTGGAATTTGCGTGTTCGCGTGGATGTTGTTTAATTTGTCTTCACCGCGAGCGAGCGGATTGAGAACGCGCGCGTGATTAAACGCAGCGGCGAGTGCGAGATAATTTGCGTTGCCGGTGACCGCGTAAAGATTGGCCAGCACTTCGTTCATGCCGCCATGTTCGTTGTCGAGCGACTTCTGCATTTGTTCATGCGGCAAGCGATCCACGCGAAATTTCACCCAGTCCGCCATCTTCGTCAGCACTTCAAGCGCCTCCGCGTTGCCGCATTGCTGGTTAGCGTCGAGCAGACCAGCCATGATTTTATGCAGCGTATACCATGGGGCCCAGACGGGCTTGCTGTTTTCCACGCGGTCAATAAACGATTCGGGAAACGCCGACAAATAGCCTTCGTGAAATCCCGCCGCCGGTGAAGCGGTTTGGCACTTCGCCAGTTCGCCGACAATGTAATCCACGCGGCGCTTGAACTCCGCGTCGCCCGTGCTGGCATACATCAGTGACAGCGCAGATAGATAGTGGCCGAGGATGTGTCCGCGCAATTCGCAATCCGGCGCTTCCCAGCCGCCATAAGGCTTCGCGGCCGACGGCAGGCCGACATTGGCGCGAAAATTTTGCAATAGCCGGTCAGGCTCAAGCGCGAGCAGATATTTTTGGTCGCGCAGCATCGCGTCGCGGAACGGACCGTCGAGCAGGCGCACATCCGTCATCGCGAACGGCTCAGCCACGCGCGAAACCTTCGGCGCTGCGGTTGTCGCCATTGACGATAAAACAACAATGAAAAATCCGCAGATCGCGACGGTGATTTTGTTCAGGGAAAATCCCACAGTATATTATTTCGTTTGCAGTCGCAGCACGGTGAAGGAATTTCCAGGGAACGAGCGCGTGAGAGTCGTGCCGCTGAAATTGACCGCTACTGTCTTCGGCGAAACTTTCGTCGGGTTGTCCAAGGAATTTTCATCCGCGCCGCTTTCCGAGGTCAGCACAGTGGCAATCCCCTGACCGGTCAGATTTTTTGTGCCGTTCAAATCCAGTTCCGTCGTAAGCGAATTGGCGCTGGCGTTGACCACCTTCACGATCACGTCGCCGGATCTTTCATCCGTGGCGGCGACGGAATAAATGCTGCTGATCTTGCCGCCAGTTTCGTAGTCGAGATCGTGAATCAGCTCGCCGTCGAGGTAGCATTTAACATTTTTGCCGCTAACGACGACCTTGAGGTCATACCAGCGGTCGGTCTCAATGTGGCTCGGCTTGGAATCCAGCGTATTGCCGGCCTCGATGCCGTCCTGCGTGTTGCCCCAGCCGCCAATGTTCCACCAAGTGCGATCTTCGTTGCCGCCGATGCGGAACAAAATCAGGAAGCCTTCCGCACCGGATATTTTCCGAGCCTTGAGCGTGAGCGTGTAATCTGTCCACGATTTGTCGCCGGCGAGCGCGCGGATGAATTCCTTTTCCGCCGTCTGCCGAAGCGCGCCGCCCGTCGCCGACCAAGCAGCGCCGTCACCCAGCAGCTTCCAGCCTTTGGTGCCGCTGGAAAAATCGGAGGTGAACAAAATTTTTCCGTCCGGCGCGGTGACCTGAATGTCCTTGAATTCCGCCGCCGTGTTCCAAGTGCCGACGCCAACCTTGCCACCAGCGGGTGCAGTTTCGGCCAGCGGCGACTCGACCGTTGTGGGCAGCGAAACGTCGCCACGATTTTCAGCAAAAAGTTTTTGCACGTAATAACTCGGCAGACCATACCATTTTGAGCTGTCAAAATTGATTAGGTCAGGATTCCACGCGCGATGATTCAAGTTCACCAGCAGCGGCGCGTAGCTGGCCATGACCACTTCATCAGAATTGCGTTCCAAGCCGGTCATGAACGCCGCTTCGCCGATTGCACCACGCAGGTTGCCGAGACCGCAATCCTTGGTGACGGCGTATTCGCCGACGAAAACCTTCGGGCCGTTACGATCTTTTTTGTCATACAAACCGGCGTTGCGCATAAACCATTCCGGTGAGTCGTAATAATGGTCGTCCACAATATCCGGCTGCTTGTCACCGAATTTGTCCCAGCCATCAGCCACAAATTTAATGTCGGGATATTTCGCGCGGATGGCGTCGTAAAAAATATTCCAATGTTCCACATAACCGTTGAAACCGCCGTTTTCATTGCCGATTTCCATATATTTCAAATTGAACGGCGCAGGATGGCCGGCGGCGGCGCGCTGCGCACCCCAAAGCGAATTTGTCGGACCGTTGGCATATTCAATCGCGTCCAGCGCGTCTTGCACCCACTGCGCCATGCGGTCCATCGGGATGGTTTCCTTGTGCGACATGCCAATGTTGATGCAGAACAGCGGCTCCGCGCCGAGGTCTTCGGTCATCTGCAAATATTCGTAAAAGCCGAGTCCGTGCGTGGCGTTGTAGCCCCAGATGTTCCACAGCGGCGTGCGCGAATCAATGTTGCCAATGGTGTTTTTCCAGTGGTTCATGTGCGCGAAATCGTCGCCTTCGACCCAGCAGCCGCCGGGAAAACGCACAAAAGCAGGATGCAGACCATTGAGTGATTCAGCGAGGTCGGGGCGCAAGCCATGATCCTTCCATGTCTTTTTTGGCAAAAGTGAAACCATGTCGAGGAACAAAATGCCTTTGCCATCGCCGGAAATTTCCAGTTTCGCCTTAGGATCACTGGCCGCCGCCGTCAAATCCAGCGTGTGATATTTCCAGCCGCCGCCGATGCCGGAAATTTCTCCGCTGGCGAGAACTTCGCCGGTGCTGCTCAAAATTTTCGCGGCGAGCTTGCCATTGAAACGTTCGCCGCGCGCCGCGAGCTTCAACGTGTAGCCGTCGCCAGCAACGATGTTCATGCCCCAATAGCCTTCATTCTGCAACGTGAATGTGCCATCCACTTTCACGCGGAGCGATTTTCGATTGAAGGCATTCAACGGCGGCGGCTGACCATGCACGTCCGCCGTGCTGATGGATGCCTCGCTCAAGCCGTCGCCCACGGCGGCAAACTTCCAGTTCTCCGGCGTGTCGGCGTCCTCGAACGAGCGGTTGCGCACCAGCTCGGGATAGATACCGCCGTCGGTGGACATGTTGATATCCTCGAAGAAAATTCCCCACAATGTCGGCGAAATCGGATGCGCCGGATGCGCCACGTCCACAGTGATTTTCGCCGGTTGCGCGTTCGCTGAAATGGCCGACGCCAACACGGCAGCGGCAAAATAATTTTTCAATTTCATTTTGCGGAGATATTTGCTTCGAGGATTGATTTAATTGTCAGGAAACCCAGCCGCTCTTCAAACCATAGGCGGCATCATTCCAGACGAGTTCCTGTTTGAATTGGCGCAACTTGGTGTCCGCGTCAATCACGACGACTTCGAGACCGGCAATCGCGCCGAAGTCTTCCATCATCTCGGTCGTGACCACCTGGCTGAACCCGGTGTGATGCGCGCCGCCCGCGTAAATCCACGCCGCGCACGCCGTGTCGAAGCACGGACGGCATTTCCACACCGCGCGGGCGACCGGCAGCTTGGGCATGTCTTCCGGCGGCGTGATACAATCCACTTCGTTGATGAGCAAACGGAACCGGTTGCCGAAATCCATCATCGCCGCGTTGAGGCCCGCGCCGGCGGGAGCGTTGAACACGAGGCGCGCCGGATCGGCTTTGCCGCCGATGCCGAGCGGATGCACTTCGAGCGAAGCCTTACCATCCGCTATAGAGGGACAGATTTCCAGCATGTGCGAGCCCAGCACCATCTTGTTGCCCGCTTGCAAATGATAGGTGTAATCCTCCATGAACGACGCGCCGCCGAGGCCGCTCGCCATAACTTTCATCGCGCGGACGAGCGCGGCGGTTTTCCAATCGCCTTCGCCGGCGAAACCAAATCCCGCGGCCATCATGCGCTGCGAACCGATGCCGGGCAATTGCGCGAGGCCGTGCAAATCTTCAAACGTGTCGGTGTAACCCTTGAAGCCGCCGCTCGTGAGAAAATTCTTGATGCCGAGTTCGATGCGCGCTGCGTCACGAACGGACTTGCTGCGTTTGCCGCCTTTCTTCAAATCACCGGTCATTTCGTAAGTGGCTTCGTATTCCTTGCAGAGAGCGTCCACTTCCTTTTCCGTGACCGCGTTCACGACTTTCACCAAGTCGCCGACGCCGTAGGTGTTGACGGAGTAACCAAACTTCATCTGCGCGGCGACCTTATCGCCTTCGGTCACGGCCACTTCGCGCATGTTGTCGCCGAAGCGGATGAACTTCGCGCCCTGCCAATCGGCCCACGCCGCCGCCGCGCGCGTCCACGCGCCAATCTTTTCCTGCGTGGCGGCTTCCTGCCAGAAACCGACAACGACTTTACGGTTCAGGCGCAGACGTGACATGATGAAACCATGCTCGCGATCACCATGCGCGGCCTGGTTCATGTTCATGAAATCCATGTCAATCGAGGCCCACGGCAAGTCGCGGTTGTATTGCGTGTGCAGATGGCAAATCGGCTTGCGCAGCTGCTTGAGACCGTTGATCCACATTTTCGATGGCGAGAAAGTATGGCACCACGTCACGAGGCCGATGCACTTCGCGGCGTTATTTGCCTGCTGGCAAAGCTCCGTAATGGCGTCCAGCGAAACCATGACCGGCTTGAAAACCACTTTCACTGGAATCGCCGGCGCAGCGTTCAGCGCCTTGGCGATTTCCTGCGAATGCAGCGCGACGGCTTTGAGAGTTTCCGGTCCGTAAAGATGCTGGCTGCCGGTGACAAACCAGACTTCGTATTGTTTAAGGTTGATATTCATATAATGTTAGGATTCTTTAGTATTTCAGTTAAAAGGAAGCGGACGTTGACCGTCCGCTTCCAGTTAGTTCAGATGAATTCGTTGATGAGATTTTCGAGATATTCCTGACGACCGCTGCTGCTCGCGGCGGCTTCGCCCTTTTTGAGCATGTAGGCTTCCAAATCTTTGAAGCTGGCTTTGCCCGCTTCGATCTTCGCGCCAATGCCGCTGTCCCACGAGGCATAACGATTTTTTACAAATTCCGCCAACCGGCCGTCCTTGCGAATGGCAGCGGCAATTTTCAAGCCGCGAGCAAACGCATCCATGCCGCCGATGTGCGCGTAGAATAAATCAATCGGCTCAAAACTTTCGCGGCGCACCTTCGCATCGAAATTCACGCCGCCCGTTTTGAAGCCGCCGTATTTTAACACGCTCAACATCGTGTAGGTTGTCAGATAAATGCTCGTCGGAAACTGATCCGTGTCCCAGCCGAGCAATTCATCGCCCGTGTTGGCGTCAATTGAACCCAGTGCACCAGCGGCACCGGCGACTTCCAGTTCGTGCTGCATCGTGTGGCCAGCTAACGTCGCGTGGTTGGTTTCGATGTTTAATTTGAAATGCGGGAGCAAATCAAATTCGCGCAGGAAGTTCAGGCACGCGGCGGCGTCGGAATCATATTGGTGCTTGGTCGGCTCTTTCGGCTTGGGCTCAATGTAAAATTGTCCTTTGAAACCAATTGCCTTCTTGTGCGCCACGGCGAGGTGGAGGAATTTCGCCAAATGCTCCTGCTCGCGTTTCATGTCCGTGTTGAGCAGCGTCATGTAACCTTCACGACCGCCCCAGAACGTGTAGCCTTCGCCACCGAGTTCGTGCGTCACTTCCATCGCTTTTTTTACCTGACACGCGGCAAATGCAAACACATCGGCGTTGCAGCTCGTGCTCGCGCCATGGACGAAGCGCGGATGCGAAAATGCATTCGTCGTGCCCCACAGCAACTTGACGCCGGTGCGCTTCTGCTCTTCCTTCAGCACTTTCGCCACCGCGTCTAAATTCTTGTTCGTCTCACGCAAGTTTTTACCTTCGGGCGCGACGTCGCGGTCATGCCAGCAATAATACGGCGCGCCGAGCTTGGAAATAAATTCAAACGCCACGCGGGCGCGGTTCTGCGCGTTGCTGATGGATGCGCTGCCGTCGTCCCACGGCCGCTGCATCGTGCCCGCGCCAAACGGGTCGCTGCCGGTGCCGCGAAACGTGTGCCAATAAACGACGGCAAAACGCAGATGGTCGCGCAGGGTTTTGCCCTCGACGATTTCATCCGCGTTGTAGTGTTTGAACGCGAGCGGATTTTTGGACTTCGGCCCTTCGTAACGAATTTCAGTGATTTGTGGAAACGCAGATTTCATTTATGAATAAGTTTGGTTCGATTTCGGAGTCAATACTATCAGTGCCGGCCTAGCAGCGCAATTTTTTGGAAAGATTTTTTTTGTCACCCGATTCCGGGACCACCAGCCGGTCAAGTCCCACGGCCAGCAGACCAGCCGTGCGCCGACGTGGGGCGGCGGCGCATTTCACCTCGCCAAACTTGGCCCACATGGAGCCGTTTTGCACGGCGCGAGCCAGATGCGCCATGACTGCCGGCGGCAACTCCGTGAGGCTGCCAGTGATGACGACGTGGCGCAAACCGAGAACGTTCAAGGCCCCCGCGACTGCCGTGGCGGCCGCGTCGAGCGAGGATGCCAGCCATGGTTCGATGCCCTTTTCGGAAATATATTCGCGCATTTCCGCCCAGGTGTTTTTTTTGCCCCGGGTGGCGACGGAAAAACTTTCCAGCAAACCGCGCAGCGAAACGAGCGTTTCCACGCAGCCGGTCGCGCCACAGCCACAGCGCCGCGTGTTGCCGAGCACCGGCGTGTGCCCGATTTCGCCGCTGATGGGCAAAGGATTTGCCAGCGGCTTGCCGTCCACGATAATGGCACCCCCGACACCATCGCCAAAATCCACCAGCATAAAATCGTCGCAATCGGGATTGGCCAAATGATGACCGAGCGCCAGCGCGCGTTCCTCCTGGACGAGCAGCACCGGCAGCTTCCAGACGCGCCGGACAATTTCCGCAAGGTCGGCTTTTTCCGTCCAATGCAAATTGGGTGAAAATAAAATCCGGTTTGCAGCTTCGTCTAGAATTCCGGGCACGCTCAAAAGCGCGCCGTAAAAACCGGTCCCGCTGATTTTTTTGGCCGCCGCGCGCAAATGGTTTTCCCAGGCTTGCGCCGGATCCGCTCCATTGGCCGCAGCGTTCGAGAAAGTCACCTGCCATTCATCCGCATCGGGAATGCCCAGCGACAGCGAAGTCACGGTGGTGGTCTGCAAGCCAAGCTGAATCGCCAGCAGGCGCGGGTTCGAATCGTTCAGGCGCAGCTTGCGGCCGGGCCGTCCGCGGAGGCTGGTTTCCCCGCCGTTGGTTTCCGCCACATCCACCTCTTCCAGCACCTCGGCGGCGATGAGTTCATCCACAATCTTGCCGGCCGTAGGCTGGCTCATGCCAAGCGACTTGGCGAGTTCCGCCCGCGAGGCGACACCCAGCTTCTGCAACCGCCGCAGCAAGGCGCGACGGTTCAACTGGCCCATGCGGGAGGGAACGTAAATCATTTAATTAAGAAAACTACGGAAGTGCCAAAGCAAGTCAAGCGTGTTTGCACCTATCCGTCCGATGGAAATAATTTGCCACGTCGCCAGAAAAGTGAAATCGTTTTCCCACCAATAATTAACATTTATGCGAAATAAATTCATCCTCACCTTGCTGGCAGCCGCCCTACTCGTGCCCGCCGGCCTCAACGCCCAGACCACCAACCGCGCCGTCAGTTCGATGGATCCGGAGCTACAGGCCGTGGTCCAAAGCATCCAGATCAAGCTGAAGGCCGGGAAAAACACTGAGGCCGACCTCGCGGAAAACCTTGTCGCATTCGACACCCTGCTCGCCAAGCATGCCGGCGAAAAGACCGATGCCGTGGCGCAGATTCTTTACATGAAAGCCATGCTTTTTTTGCAGGTGCTCGACAATCCCGACAAGGGCAAGGACCTCATCCTGAAACTGAAGACCGATTATCCTGACACGCGCCTCGGCAAAAAGGCCGATCAGATGCTGGCCATGATGGAGAAACAGGCGGCGGCCAAAAAAATCCAGTCCGGCCTCGCAAAGGGTGCCGCCTTCCCTGATTTCAGCGAAAAGGATATCGCGGGCAATTCGCTGTCCGTTTCCGCGTTCAAGGGCAAGGTGGTGATGATTGATTTCTGGGCCACTTGGTGCGGACCGTGCCGGGGCGAACTGCCAAACGTCATCGCCACCTACAAGAAATTTCATCCGCAGGGATTTGAAATCATCGGCGTAAGCTTGGATTCCGAACGTGACAAGCTGGATGCGTTTCTCAAGAAGACGGACGGCATGACGTGGGCACAATACTTTGACGGCCAGGGCTGGAGCAACAAGCTCGCCATGAAATACGGCGTTGAATCCATCCCCTTCACTGTGCTCGTCGGCCCCGATGGCAAAATCATCGGCACCGGCCTGCGCGGCGAAGCCTTGGGAGTCGCCGTGGAAAAGGCACTGGCAAAAAATTAAAACAAGCCGTAGCCACAAGGCGATAAACTGCCACCGCCGTTTCGGGAAACCGGAGCGGCGGTTTTACTTTATCGGCAATCCCGCCGGTTCCGCATCGGCGGCGGCTTGCGTTCCGCCCGTCTGACAGTTCTGCCCGTGGTGGGTTTGACGGCAGAAGCATTCCTCATTCAGCATGTCCAGCAGCGCCGGCCGTTCCATATTATTCAACAAATTTTGCATCGCCGGGAATGACAGTCCCAGCAGCATCCGAAACTGGCAGATGGGATGGCTGTATTTCTGACGACAGTTCCGGGCCATTTGGAGGACGAGTTCGCGCAACTCCGCGTCAGTTTCGGTGCCGGTGAACGCGGGGAAATATAGTCCGTCAGCAGCGGGAACAGCGATGCGCCGTTTGGTTTCGGGCCAGCTTAATATCATTCGGGTTGGATGAATTTAATGGGCTATTCGGAATTTACTCCGCTTACCTTTCTACGAAAACAATTTTCTACAAATAATTTCTCGCCAGCACCGCCGTCAACTTCTCGCGCGGAATAGGAAGTTGTTGCAATAGTCCGGCGCATCCCAGAAGCGCTCGCCCGCCTGCTTCTGATGAATCCGGGCATCAAACTGCGCCAGCGGACGCAAGCCCTGCGGCGAGAAAAATTCACCGGCGTAGCCCAGACCGGCTAGGAACGCAAACACGTCCTCCATGCGGTGCGTTCGCAGATGCCGTGCCTCGCACTCCACAAGAATCAAGGGCCGGTCGCGTTGCAGAATCGCCGCGCCGCCGCGAAAAACCGGCAGTTCAAACCCCTCCGCGTCCACCTTCAACACCGCCACGCGGCCCGCGTTCGCGAGCCGGCGGTCGAGCGTATCAATCTGGCACGTCAGGCTTTGACCAGCCTGATGTTCCAACACGCCGGCCGAGAGCGTGGCGCCCGGCGACACGCCATCACCAGGGACATACAATGTTCCCTGCCCCGGCGCCTCGGCAAGCGCACATTCCTCCACCTTCACATTCTGCCAATGGAACGCACCGACCACGCCGCGCAGATATTCGGCCAGTGCCGCCTGCGGCTCAAAGGCTACCACGCGGCCCTCCGCGCCAACGGCCCGGCGCAGCCAATATAAATAGGCACCCTTGTTCGTGCCGACATCCACCGCCACGTCGCCGCGCCGCAAGGCTGGGAGAATGGCCTGAAATTCCCCGCGCTGGTCGCGATAGCGGGCCTTGTAGGTGCGGAACAGGTAACGGGCTTTCATGTCAGGGCAGCAAACTAAACCACCGGTTGCCGGCGACGCAAGCCGCGAGCACACCGCCGGGTTAAGAAAAAACGTCGAGTTGTTTCTGCCGCGTTTTAGGAACTGGCGCTGGTGTAGCGACGCAGCGAGAAGCGCCAGAACCATTCAGCAATCATCGCCCACAACAATCCCGCCCCGAGCAGCAGCAGCCACGCCCTCGGGGCATAAAATTTATCGGCCAGCACTCGCACGGGGACGTTGCTCACCAGCAGCACCGGCAGCGCAAAGGTGAACACCGCCTTGAAAGCGCCGCGAAACGCTTCGTCTGGCATCCGCGCGATGTTGAACAGGTTGTAATAGCCCCACACAATGCCCTGCGCCCGCACCGTCCAGAAACAGATTGTCGCAAGGATAAACATCAGCGAGTAATGAATCAGAATGCCCACGAGACACAGCGCGCCGAAACCGAGGAACTGGCCGAGGGTGGGATGCAGTTGCAGTTTCACCGCCGCGAAGGTCATCACGCACACGGCAAACAGGGCGTTGACGAACGCGCCCAGATCCACAACGCGCAGGGACACGAGGAAGCGGGTGTTGACGGGCAGCAGCAGCAGGAAATCCATCTTGCCGGTGCGGACTAGCTCGGAAAGGTTTGTGCAGTTCGTGAGGAAGAACGCCTGATAAAGCTGCTGGATGAAATTGCTCGCACCAACAAGCAGCACCATCTGCCATTGCGTCCAAGTGCCAATAGTCTTGGTCTGTGAGAAGATGACGGAGACGAAGGACAGCTGCAGGCCAAACCAAAGGATTTCGACAAATATCCACAAGATGAAGTTGCCCTTGAACGACATCTCGCGCGTCACGGAATTTTTCCAGAGCGCGGCATACAGACCGAGATAACGCTTGAGCGACGACAGGTTCAAAGTGCGGAAAGTCTGGCGCGAAGCGAACGGAGACGCCAGCCGTAAAAATCAGGCGGCAGACGTGAGGCAGGGCTTCAGGCTGGTATCCACAGCGAGGATATGCTCCTGAATCCAGACGTTGATGACCTGGTTCAGCTCCGTCAACATCGGCAAACGAAACCCCTCCTTGCGGGCGCTGCGTTTGAACTTCTGGAAGAGTTCGCGGAATTGCTGGTGCGCGTGAACGTTCTTCTGATGCACGGGGCAGCGATGGCGCTCCATGCAATCTTCCTCGTAGCTGAAATGCGCGTCCACATACTTTTCGAGGAAGTCGAGGAATTCAATGATGACGGCGATGTCCTGCGTCGTGGGATTGGTCTTGATCAGCATGCCCTCAAATTCATTGAGGTGCCGGATCAATTCCCGGTGCTGCTCGTCGATGACGGGCGAGCCGGTGGCAAACTTTTCATTCCACAACAGCATGACGATGGTTGTTTCGCGGAGACCACGCCTTCTGGTTTGAAAGCGTGGTTCTAGCATGATTCAAACAACAAGAACCCGCCAACAGTATTTTGTCATTTGCCAGACAAGAATTGGCTGGAGAAATGCGCCGCCACAGAAAGACCAGCGGAAAGAAAATCACCGGTTGACGGCGTTCATGTGCTTGATGACCTTGACGCACGCCAGCCCGAGAACCAGCCCCAGCGTTACGGCGGTGGTCATGATCTTGGCATTGCGTCGCCGCTCCCAGTCCTGCTGGCGCGGGAAAGCGATTTTACCAATCCAATCAAATACTTTTTCGATAAACGGCGGTTCCATGGAAACATCCCAAACAACTTAAGTTGAACATACTGCATTACTGGCGCGCTGCCACATAAATGCCATAAACGATGCAAAAATTGCTTCAACCGCCAAAAGCCTCGTAATGCTTTACGCCGCGCCGCCACATGAAGCGCGCGAAACCGTAGGCGACCAGCACCCAGAGACATTGCGTCGCCATGCCTTGCCAGAGGCCGGCCCCAGCCACCTTGCCCATGTAAATCTGGATCGGGAAATAAAGCATATACGGAAACGGCAGCACAAACAGCACTTGTTTCAGCGCGGGCGGCAGCACATCCAGCGGAAACAGATGCCCGCTCGCCAAATATTCAAATGCGAACAGGATGAAAATGAAGGTGGAAATCTCCAGCAGCCAGAACGACAGCATTGCCATCGCAAAGGAGATGAAAAATTGCAACAGCGCCGTCAGCACCAGCGACAGCAGGAAAACCACGAAGGTCCCCGCGTCCGGCGGCAGCAGGAAGTATTGCCGGAAGCAAAAAATGAAGATGCCCAGCGGCAGCGCCGCCATCGAGATGAACGCGATGCGCCCGGAAAAAAATAACGCCAGCCGATACCACAGGTAATCCACCGGCTTGAGCAAAAACTGGCTGATGGCCCCCTCGCGGATGTCGGCGGCGATCTGCCAATCATCCTCGTTCACCGCCGTGAACACGTCCACCACCGCGACGAGCATGTAATAAAAAATCATCTGCTCCCGCGTGAAGCCGCTGTGCTCCCCCGCTCCGGCGTTGTCCGCATAGATGGTGCGCCAGAGCGAGAGCATCGCGAACAGCGGGATGAAGCTGAACAGCGTCCGCGTCAAATAATTCACCCGATACTGCAGGTTGTTCTGCAGTCCGATGCCGATGACTTGGAAATATTTTCTCATCCGTGAACCATGGTTCGCTCCCCATCCTTGGCGGCGCGGTTCAAATATAAACATCCCGCCGGCGGCCGCAATCCCGCATTCATCCATGTCCACAGCATGATTGTGCCAAAAATATGTTTGCGGTGGCGGGGCCAACAAATTAGTGTCCCTTTCTGCCGGCGGGAGACCGGCGGCATTTTTAAGGAAAGTTTTTTACCCATGAACAAACCGCTCACAAGCGCAGAAATCAACGAAATCGTCGCCGGCCTCAAAAAGCTGTCGCGCAATCTCTGGTGGTGCTGGAACCAGGAGGCGCAGGATTTCTTCTACGAGCTTTCCCCGCGCGGCTGGCAGAACATGTTTCACAACGCCGTGGCCGTGTTGCGCGAAGTTTCCGACCAGGAGCTGCGCGCCCGGTTGCAGGATGCCGCCTTTGCCGCCCGCGCCCGCACGGTGCTGGGTGAGTTCCACAATTATCTCAACGAGCCCAAGACCTGGGGCCACACCCACGCCGCCAAGCTTTACAAGAATCCCGTCGCCTATTTCTCCGCCGAATTCGGCTTTCACGAATCGCTGCCCATCGCGGCCGGCGGCCTCGGCATCCTCGCCGGCGACCATTGCAAATCCGCCAGCGACCTCGGCCTGGGCTTTGTCGGCATCGGCCTGTTCTACCGCGAAGGCTATTTCCAGCAGGCCATTGACGGCAACAACTGGCAGACGGAATATTACAATCCCGTTGACCCGCACAACGTCCCGCTCGAACCGCTGCTCGACGCCGACGGCGACCGCTTCATCGGCACCGTCGAGATCGGCCTCAACGTCGTGGACTTCCAGGTCTGGCGCGTCAACGTCGGCCGCGTCCCCGTCTATCTGCTCGACACCAACCTGCCGTCCAACGAGCAGCTTTACCGCGACCTCACCACCCGCGTCTATGGCGGCGACAGCACCACGCGCATCATGCAGGAAATTTTGCTCGGCATCGGCGGCGTCCGCCTGCTGCGCAAGCTCGGCCTCACGCCCTCCACGTTCCACATGAACGAGGGCCACGCCGCCTTCCTCACGCTGGAACTCATCCGCGAAAAAATGGCCGCCGGCAAAACCTTCGCCGAGGCGCAGGCGGCGACCAAGCCCGAATGCATCTTCACCACCCACACGCCGGTCGAAGCCGGTCACGACCGCTTTACGCCGGAGCTGATGCACTACGCGCTCCAGAGTTATCTGGTCAATTTGCCGGTGCCCTTCAAGGGCATTCTCGAACTCGGCCGCGTGAATCCCGAAGACGCGCATGAACCGTTCTGCATGACCGTGCTCGCGCTCAAGCTCTGCCGCGCCGCCAACGCCGTCAGCGAACTCCACGGGCAGGTCAGCCGCCACATGTGGCAATCGCTTTACAATGTGCCCGAGGACAAGGTTCCCATCGGCCACATCACCAACGGCATTCATTTGCTCGGCTGGATGAAAGGCTCCGTCCGCCAGTTCTGGCGCAAGAAGCTCAACGATTCCACCAACGGCGAGGCCAAGCTCTTCCGCGAGAAATTCGGTTCCGACTGGTCCGCCGCCGTCAACCACGCCGAGTTCTGGGAAAAGATGACCTGCGCCGACTTCGTCACCGACGAGGAACTCTGGGCGCTGCGCTACAAGCTCCGCCGCGAGCTCATCGAATTCGCCCGCCGCAAGCTGCTCCACCAGAGCCAGCGCGTCACCCCCGGCGATTACATCCGCTTCGACCACCTGCTGAACCCCGATGCGCTGACCATCGGCTTTGCCCGCCGCTTTGCGACTTACAAACGCGCCCCGCTCATCTTCCAGCAGTTCGACAACATCGTGAAGCTCGTGCGCGACAAGCAGCGCCCCGTGCAATTCATCTTTGCCGGCAAGGCGCATCCGCGCGATGACGACGGCAAGCGCTTCATCCAGCAGATCATTCACCTCAGCAAACACAGCGAACTCGCCGGCAACCTCGTCTTCCTCGAGAACTACGACATCCACGTCGCGCGGCAGATGGTCAGCGGCTGCGACATCTGGCTGAACAACCCCCGCCGCCCGCTCGAAGCCTCCGGCACCAGCGGCATGAAGGCCAGTTGCCACGGCTGCATGGGCTTCAGCATCATGGACGGCTGGTGGCGCGAAGGCTACGACGGCCAGAACGGCTTTGCCATCGGCCCCGATTCGCATCCGAACAACATCGAGGAACAGGACCGCCTGGACAGCGCCAACCTTTACCAGACCCTCACCGAGCAGGTGGTCCCCGCCTTCTACAATCGCGACGTGAACGGCATCCCGCGCGAATGGCTCAAGCGCATGCGCCACTCCATGGCCACGCTCGTCTCCCAATTCACCACCGACCGCATGGTGAAGGAATACACCACCAAATATTACCAGCCGAAATAAACCGGCAGCTTAACTTAAAACGCCAACGGCGCCGGGAACATTCCCGGCGCCGTTTTTGATGGTTAAATGCCATGCCAGACCTCCTTGCCGCTGGATTGCCCACCGGTCAGCCCCAAGGGAAAGGTGTTCCGTGCTCATCGATACCCACTGGCGAGCGGCAGCAGCGCGGAAATGATCCGGTGAACCCGCGGAACGCGCGGCGCTGACGGCAACTGCTTCAACTTCCCTCAAAGCTGCGAGTCATAAACGCGTTTATGACCGTCCGAAACACGTTTCGGAACGACATAATTCCGATTATGAACGACTTGTGTAAACGGCGGTTGAAAAGTGCGGCGGGCGGCGCTCGAAAAGTGCTGCACCTTCCGGGCAAAGAAGACTGTTTTTTCAGGGTTTCGTCAAGCTGTTGATTCCGCTTCGAGGTAGAAGCAGCAGGAGGGGGAGCTTCGA
>CAISYZ010000129.1 GCA_903889895.1 uncultured Verrucomicrobia subdivision 3 bacterium
GGCTGGGCGTCGTCACGCCGCTCGGCCACGACCTCAATACCTTCTGGCAAAGCCTCATCACCAGCCAGTGCGGAATTGATAAAATCACGGCCTTTGACGCGTCGGGTTATGCCACGCAAATCGCCGGTGAGGTGAAAAATTTTGACCCGGCTCCGGCGTTCCCGTCGCCAAAAGAAATCCGCCGCACCGACCGCTACTCGCAATTCGGCATCTACGCCGCCTGGAGTGCGCTGAAAGATTCAGGCCTCGAACTGGACAAGGAAAATCTCGACGAGATCGGCGTGTTCATCGGTTCCGGCATCGGCGGCCTTGCCACCACGACGGAGCAACACAAAACGCTGATTGAACGCGGTCCCGGCCGCATGTCGCCCTTCACCATTCCGATGCTTATCGGCAACATGGCGTCCGGCCTCGTCTCCATGTATTTCAATTTGCGCGGGCCAAACTTCGCCACCTGCTCCGCCTGCGCGACGGCAAACCACGCCATCGGTGAAGCCTGGCGCACCATCAAGGCTGGTGACGCGCAGGTGATGTTCGCCGGCGGCGCGGAAGCCACGGTCATTCCCATCGGCATCGGCGGCTTCTGCGCGATGAAAGCCATGAGCACGCGCAATGACGATCCCAAGACCGCCTCACGGCCATTCGACAAGGATCGCGACGGCTTTGTCATGGGCGAAGGCGCGGGCGTTTTGGTATTGGAGGAACTGGAGCACGCCAAAAAACGCGGCGCGCAGATTTATTGCGAGATTGCTGGCTACGGCAACACCGCCGATGCGCATCACCTCACCGCACCGGCCCCCGGCGGCGAAGGCGCGGCGCGCTGCATGAAGATGGCGCTGCGCAACGGCGGCCTCAATCTCACGGACATTTCCTACGTCAACGCCCACGGCACCTCCACACCGCAGGGCGACATTTGCGAAACACAGGCCATCAAGACCGTGTTCGGCGACCACGCCCGCAAACTCGTCGTCAGCTCCACCAAGGGCGCGACCGGACACATGCTCGGCGCGGCGGGTGCGGTGGAAATGACCATCTGCACGCTGGCCATCAAGCACGGCATCGTCCCGCCGACCATCAACCTGCAGAATCCTGATCCCGAATGCGATTTGGACTATGTGCCGAACATCGCGCGCCAGATGCCGGTGAACGCCATCGTCAATAATTCCTTCGGCTTCGGCGGCCACAACTCCACGATTTCAGCGAAGAAATTCAACGGTTAAATCAAGAGGCCCAGAATGAATTTCCTTCCGCTGATCGAAAACAAGCGCGAAGGAAAAACGCTTGCGGCGGCGCAGATTCAGGAATTCATCCGCGAGTTTACTGCCGGGAAAATTCCCGATTACCAGATGGCCGCGATGTTGATGGCCATTTATTTTCGCGGGCTGAGCACCGTCGAAACCACCGCGCTCACACTCGCCATGCGCGATTCCGGCGATGGGCTGAAATTTCCCAGAGACCCGCGCCCAATCGTGGACAAACATTCCACCGGCGGCATCGGCGACAAAGTCTCGTTGCCGCTTGCGCCGCTGCTCGCGTGCCTCGGCTTTCGGGTGCCGATGATTTCCGGTCGCGGCCTCGGCATCACCGGCGGCACGCTCGACAAACTCGATTCCATTCCGGGCTTTCAAACATTGTTGCCCGTAAAAAAAATAATTTCGCAAGTTCAGCAAGTTGGCTGCGTGATCTGCGGCCAGACAGACACGATGGTTCCGGCAGACAAAAAAATTTACGCGCTGCGCGACGCCAGCGGCACCGTGCCGAGCATCCCGCTCATCGTTAGTTCGATTCTTTCCAAAAAGTTGGCGGAAAATCTGGATGCGCTCATCCTCGACGTGAAATTTGGCAACGCTGCGTTCATGCAAACCAAAGCTGACGCGCGCAAGCTGGCGCAAGCGATGGTCGCGCTGGGCAACCAATGCGGCACCAATACCCGCGCGATTCTGACCGACATGAACACGCCGCTCGGTCGCGCCGCCGGCAACTGGCTGGAAGTGAAGGAATCGGTTGATTGCCTCGAAAACAAAGGCCCGGCTGATTTGCTGGAACTCGTCATTGATTCCGCTGCGCATTTGCTGGTCCAAACTGGAAAATCAAAATCGTCCGCCCCCGCGCGCAAGCTCGCCGCCGATTGTTTGAACTCCGGCGCACCGCGCAAAAAGTGGGACGAAATGATTGTGGCGCAAGGCGCAAACCTGGATGCGTTCAACAAAAGGCTGCGGCTGGATTCCACCTCCGAGGCAGTGCTCGAAATTAAATCAGAAAAATCCGGCTTCGTTTCCAAATGCGATGCGCGCAAGATCGGCGAAGTCATCCGCGACCTTGGCGGCGGGCGGCTCGCAAAAGATTCAGCCATTAACTACGACGTTGGTGTTGATGGCCTCGCCAAGCCCGGCGAGCACGTGGAAAAATCCGGCGTTTTGTGCCGCATTCACGCGGCGCGTTCGGCGCAGGCAAAATCAGCAGTGACGCGGCTGAAATCCGCCTTTGAAATTTCCGCGAAACGAATGGCACCGGCACCGCTCGTCGTGGAAATCATTTCACGCTAGGCAATTCGCTCCCAAATCTTGATTTCCGGGAACGCCACGCACAATTCATCCACGCGCGGCAGCAGCGCCGCAATATGCGCCGATTTCAGATGCACGTCGAGGTGCGCCCGGCTCGTCCAGTTTTCGTGGAACAAAAACTTGGCCGGCTCTTCAGGCGCAATGTGCAAATCATAATTAAGACAGCCCGCTTCCTGACGCGTCGGCGCGACGAGCCCGGTCAAGGCGGTTTTCAATTCTGCTTCTTTGCCGGGCCGGGCTTGAAAGGTGGCGACGACGGTGATGGCTTTCATTTTCGTTTGGCTTATTCCTAAACATTCAGCGCAGTGATTCGAAAATCTTCTCCGCCGCCGCACGTGGATTTTCCGCCGCGTAAATCGGCCGGCCGATCACCAGCCAGCTCGCGCCAGCTTGCATCGCCTCGCGCGCCGAGAGCGTGCGTTTCTGGTCGTCGGCTTTTTCCGCGCCGGTGCGGATGCCAGGCGTGACGAGCTGGATTTCTGGCGGCAGAATCTGGCGGAGGTCGGCGATTTCCAGCGGTGAGCAAACCAAGCCCCGCAAACCGGATTTCACCGCAAGCTGCGCCAATCGTTCGACTTGATGGCCGACATTCGTCGGGCAGCCGATTTCTGCGAGCGTTTCACTGTTGGAACTGGTCAGCACGGTGACGCCGAGCACGAGCGTTGCGGGCAGACCGAGCGCTTTGGCCGTGTCCTGCGCGGATTTTTCCGCCGCGCGCATCATCTCACCGCCGCCGCAGGTGTGGATGGTCGTCATCTGCACGTCGAGCCGCACGGCGGCGGCGACAGCCTTGGCGACCGTGTTCGGGATGTCGTGAAATTTCAAATCAAGAAATACGCTCGCGCCGGTCGCGCGGACACGCTTCACGATGTCCGGCCCAGCGGAAACAAAAAGCTCCTTGCCAATTTTAAACGCGCCGACGGCCGGTGCAACCAGCTCCGCCAGTTTCAATGCCTGTTCCGCCGACGGCACGTCGAGCGCCACGATGATGGGGTTTTTGTTAGCCACAGATACTACAGATAAACACAGATGAAAACGGTTGAAAAGTATATCCGCAAATCACTCGGCCGGCGATGTGGGCGTCGTCGCCACCACGCTCAATTGATGATTTCCTGCGGCGGAATTTTTTTGAGCAATTCGTTATCCACCCGCGCGTAAAGCAGTTTGCCGGTCTGCCGCCGTTTCAGGCTGTCATCGGGATTGAACCGCAGGATGGCGTGCGCCGGCTTCATGGCCGGCACGTGGAAACCCATCTCCGCCAGTTCGTCCGTGACGACAAACCACTCCGGCGCCGCTGGAAGTCTGGCGGGCGGGCAACTTTGCTCGAGCCTAAAATTCTTCCTTCCGCTGCTGCTTTTGCTAGGCTGTTTGCATGAAGATTGTCCGCCACACCGACAAGAATTTTTCCGCGCAGCTGCGCGAGCTGACCGCGAATGCCAGCCTGTTTGATGCGGAAATCGAGGCGCGCACCAAGGCGATTCTCCACGAAGTCTTCGTGCGCGGCGACGATGCGGTGCTGGAATTCACGGAAAAATTTGACGGCGCCAAACTCACCGCCGAACAGCTGACCGTGACGCCGGTCGAATTATTCAACGCTTCGCTGAGGGCCGATGACTCGCTGCGCGCGGCCGTGGCGGAAGCCGAAAACAACATCGCCCTCTTCGCCAAGAAGTCCCTGCGCAAAGGCTGGTCGGCAAAAAACTCCCACGGCGCAAGCGTCGGCGAAAAATTTGACCCGTTCACGCGCGTCGGTATTTATATTCCCGGCGGGACCGCGCCGCTCGTCTCCACCGCGCTGATGACCATCACGCTCGCCAAAGTCGCCGGCTGCCGGGAAATCGTCGTCACCACGCCGTGCGGCAGAGACGGGGCAATCAACCCGGCAATTTTGTTCGCTGCGCGGGCGGCGGGCGCGACGGAGATTTACCGCGTTGGCGGCGCGCAAGCCGTGGCGGCGATGGCCTACGGCACCAAGACGATCCGTCGCGTGCAAAAAATTTTCGGCCCCGGCAATGCCTACGTCAGCATGGCCAAGCGGCTGCTCGTCGGGCGCGTGGCGATTGACCTGCTCGCCGGCCCGAGCGATTTGCTCGTGCTGGCCGACGACACCGCGAATCCGAAATTCGCCGCGGCCGACCTGCTCGCGCAGGCCGAGCACGGCTCCGGACATGAACGCGTCTGGCTGGTGACAACTTCGGCAAAAATCTTGCGCGCCGTCGAAAAGGAAATTTCCCAGCAGCTCCCGAAACTTTCGCGTCGTGAGCTAATCCGACGCGTGCTGAACCGCAACGTGTGGCTCATCCAAGTGGCGAGCGTCGCTGACGGTGTGGCGCTGGCAAATCAGATTGCGCCGGAGCATTGCGAAGTCATCACCCGCGACGCGCGAAGTGTAAGCGGCAAGATTGTGACGGCGGGCGCAATTTTCCTTGGCAACTGGTCACCGACGGTGCTGGGCGATTATATTGCCGGACCGAGCCACGTCTTGCCGACCGACGGCGCGGGTGCCAGTTTTGCCGGACTGACGGTGGATCAATTTCAACGCCGCACGAGTGTGGTGGAATACAACCACAACGCGCTTAAGAAAGCGCTTAGAGGAGTGAAAAAATTTGCTGAACTTGAAGGTCTCGACGCGCATGGCAAGTCGGCTGAAATGCGAACCAAGAAAGCTTAAACCACCAAGGAGCTTACGGATTAACTGTTTAGGGAAAAGTGGTGCACCCATCAGGAGTTGAACCTGAAACCTGCTGATCCGTAGAGCGTTTATTATAAATGACTTACAAAAGAATCCGTTTGTCTTTTATAAAAACAGCTCAGTTTCGCATTTGTTCCCAATGGTTTTATGAGTTCAGGCAAAAAACGTCAGCGTGTCCAATCTTCCGGCAGGTTTTTTATAACGACCGCCCTGAATTATTATACGGCGAGAATTTTGTCAGGATTGTCAGGGGAATGGCCTTGCTCTGGCAAAACCTGTGACCTTCAATGGAGGTGAACGTAATGAGCCGCACTCCATACATTTCCAAGACGAAATTCCTTCAGGGGTTGCAATGTCCCAAGCTCATTTGGAGTGCCTACAACGCCAAACATCTGTTCCCCGCCGTTGATGATGCACTGCAAGCGGTGTTCGACCAAGGGCACGAGATCGGCGCACTTGCCAAGCGGATGTTCCCGAATGGAATTGAGATTGATACTGACCCCGCAGATTTTGAGGGAGCAATCCAGCTGACCCAAAAGCATCTTGCTTCACGCCGTCCAATCTTTGAGGCGACACTTTCCGCCAACGGCGGGTATGCCCGTGCCGACATCCTAAATCCCGTGGGCAAAAGCGAATGGGACATCATCGAAGTCAAAAGCACCACTTCACTAAAAGATGTCCACATTCCAGATTTGGCGTTTCAGGCGTGGGTGTTCACGGAGGCGGGAATTAAAATCCGCCGTTGTTTCCTCTGCCACATCAACAACCAGTTTGTCCGACACGGCGAGATTGATCCAAAAGAATTGTTCACGCTGCGGGACGTGACGGCGGAAGTGTCGGCGTATTGCGGTAAACTCGAAGAGCAAATCAGCGACATGGGAAAAACCATTCGTGCCGCCAAGTGTCCCGAAATCCAAATCGGCAAGCATTGCGATTCTCCTTACACCTGTGCCCTGCATGACCATTGCTGGTCATTCCTCCCGCCCAACAATGTTCTGGATTTATATGATGACAAAAAGGGACGTGGCTGGGATTTGCTGAGTCGTGGTGTGCTGCGGATCGCTGACATCCCAGATGATTATTCGTTGTCGGCTAAACAGGAGATTCAACGGGAAGTGGCAATCAGCGGCAAACCACACGCCAAGACAACCCAGATCCAGACCTTTTTAAAGGGACTACAATACCCCCTGCATTTTTTGGATTTTGAAACATTCCAAACGGCGATACCGATGTTTGATGGCACACGCCCATACGAACAGATTCCATTTCAATTTTCCCTGCATGTCGTTGCCAAGGCCGGGGCGAAACCGGAGCATCGCCAATTTTTGGCTGAGGGACAGAACGATCCACGGGCGGAATTCATGCGTGAATTAAAATCGTCTACTGAGCCGACGGGTTCCGTCGTGGTATTCAATGCTTCATTTGAAAAGAGTCGGTTGAAGGAATGCGCCGTGGTTCTGCCGCAATATGCAGCGTGGGTGACGGCGGTTAATGACCGGATTGTGGATTTGCTGAACCCGTTCAAGGCATTCAATTTTTATCATCCAGACCAGTGTGGCAGTGCGTCAATGAAACGAGTTTTGCCAGCATTGACCGGCAAGGATTACACGAGTCTGGAAATCCAAGAGGGCGGAGCTGCCAGCCGTGAATTTCTGCGGGTGACGTTTGGCGAAGTCAGCGAGTCGGAACGGAAACGAGTGCGAAAGGCACTTGAAAAATATTGCGGGCAGGACACCGAAGGCATGGTGTGGATTTTGGATGCGTTAAGAGACGTCATGTAAATGGCTTGATTTCACATCTGTTGTATTTCATAAAGATGACGCAATGAAAATCAAAAATCTTTGCCGGACGGCGTTCGTAGTGACCGTTTTATTAGTGATGAGTGGTTGCGGCGACGGGGGTGGAGGTGGCGGAATTTCATCTTCTGATTACAATCGTGTTGAGCAAGAAAATCAGTCTCTTAAATTTCAAAATGACAAATTGAAAAAGGACTTGGAAGATTACAAGAACAAGGCGGGAAATCTGTTCATTTCAACGTGGCTTGCTGGGTTTTCTGCCGTTGCTTTATTTTGTGTTGGCTTCGCTTGCGGCGTGAAAGTAAAAAAATCAATTCTAGCTAATGAAAAATGAGAAGAACAACCCGATTGACCTATCCACAAGCAATCGCATTTTCATTTTGAGCAGCTCCATTTCCAGTTGCGGATTTCCGGCATGTCCTCGCCATTTTTATCAATGTAGTGTTTATGTTCGATGAGTTTGGCTTGGAGTTGTTGTTTGAGAACCTGGCCTTTTTTACCGGTTTGCGGCAGGCGGTCAATGGTGTCCATCACGAGATGAAAACGGTCCAGTTCGTTCAACACGGTCATGTCGAAGGGCGTGGTGATGGTGCCTTCTTCTTTGTAGCCACGGACGTGGATGTTGGCGTGGTTGGTGCGGCGGTAGGTCAATTGTAAACGGCGGTTGAAAAGTGCGGCGGGCGGCGCTCGAAAAGTGCTGCACCTTCCGGGCAAAGAAGACTGTTTTTTCAGGGTTTCGTCAAGCTGTTGATTCCGCTTCGAGGTAGAAGCAGCAGGAGGGGGAGCTTCGA
>CAISYZ010000130.1 GCA_903889895.1 uncultured Verrucomicrobia subdivision 3 bacterium
AAATCAAACCAACCACATGAGCAACGCAAAAATTGGATTCGCGATGAAAACAATCCGGCTGCTGCTGGAAAACATCCTGCCGGTGCGGCAAATCACCGAAGCGCACAAAAAGGCCAACCGATACGAAACCATCCTGGCTTCCCTCAAGGTCGTGGGATTGGTCGAGCCGCTGGTGGTGTTTCCGCAAAAGGGCCAGCCGGGGAAATACATGCTGGTGAACGGACACATGCGCCACTATGCGATGAAGGAATTGGGAATGACCGCTGCCGACTGCATCATTGCCAACGACGACGAAGGTTTCACTTACAACGCGCGTATCAGCCGGCTGCCGGCGATTCAGGAACATAAAATGATCTCACGAGCCGTTAAAAACGGCGCGAGCTTGGAACGCATCGCGGCGGCGCTGAACATTTCAACACAGGGGGTGAAAGCCTCGTTGAATCTATTGGTAGGCATCAGCCATGAAGCCGTGGAATTGCTGAAAGATAAACCCATTCCGCCCAAATCACTCCGACTGCTAAAAAAGGTGACGGCCGAGCGGCAGGTTGAAATTGCGCGGCTGATGATTGACGCGAATAATTATCATGCCGGGTATGCCGAGGGGTTGGTCTTGGTCACGCACAAGGAATTGCAGGTGTCCGGTGACCAGCCAAAAAAGAAGAAAGGCATGACCGCCGAATCCATCGCCAAAATGGAGCAGGAAATGGAAACGCTGGAAAGCGGCATGAAAGCAATCGCCGAAAATTACAAAGAAAATATGTTCACCCTGCAAACGGCCTCTACCTATATAAAAGCCCTGTTGAAAAATACGCGGGTGGCCAAGTATCTGAAGGCGAAGCACTCGGAAATCGCCACGGAATTTCAAAACGTGGCTGCTCCTGAAGTGGTGTAAATTATTATAGTTGGGCCTGCGTTGTTACATGTTGTGAGTCTTTGGTATTATGTGTAGTGATACATGGTAAAAAATCGCGGCCCAAAAATGCCAATGGAGTTTATTTCCTTTGCTTGTCGGTGAGGCGGTTTTGCATTAACGTCCCGCAAGCTCTCAAACTCCATGTCGCTGGAATTAAACGAATCACAGACACGAGCGTTGCTGATCAATCCTCAGCTCGTGGCGGCAAATTGGAAGCTGGATGACCGGTCGCTCGTCCGGTTTGAAATTCCCGTGGATGGCTACGACGCCGAACCGTGGAACGGTGTCACGGATTACTGTCTCTACGATTACGCCGGCAATGTGCTGGCGGTGAACGAAGCCAAGCGTTGTTGCCGCAGTCCCCGGAATGCGGACGAGCAGCTCCGGCATTATGTGACCGAGATTGCCAAGCGGCAATCGTATGCCCCCTTCGGTTTCATGTCCAACGGGCGGGAAATCTGGTTTTGGGAGGTGGGGCAGGCCAATCCCCGGCAGATTGCCGGATTTTTCTCGCCAGAAGATTTGCAGCGGCTGCTTTTTCTCCGGCAACATCAGCATCCGCTGGAATCGGTCAGCATCAACACCGCGATAGTGGACCGACCCTACCAGCATGAGTCAATCCGGCGCGTGTGCGAGACATTTGCCGCCAAGCGCCGCCGCGCCCTGCTGGTCATGGCCACCGGCACGGGCAAAACGCGTGTCACGATGGCCCTGATTGATGTGTTTCTCCGCGCGCACCAAGCGCAAACAATTTTATTTCTGGCCGACCGCGATGCGCTGGTGGATCAAGCGCTGACGGATGGCTTCAAGGCGCACCTGCCGAACGAACCGCGCGACCGCATTTACACCTGGAACGTGGACAAGACCAAACGTCTGTTTGTCGCCACGGAACAGACATTGAGCCTGTGCTACGAAAAATTCAGTCCCGGATTTTTTGACCTGATTGTTTTTGACGAGGCGCACCGATCCATCTTCAAACGCTTTGCCGAAGTCATCGAATACTTCGATGCCCGGATGATCGGCCTGACGGCGACGCCAGCCAACTTCATTGACCGCGACACATTCCGCGTTTTCGGCTGCGATACCAAAATCCCGACTTTCCTTTACGAATATCCACTGGCGGTGAAGGAAAAATTCCTGGTGGATTTCAGTCTGTATCAGGCGCAAACCGGTTTCCAGCGCAAGGGCGTCAAGGGCGCGGACCTGACGGAAGAAGATCGTAACACCCTGATCGAGCAGGGCATTGATCCCGACGCCCTAGATTGTAAACGGCGGTTGAAAAGTGCGGCGGGCGGCGCTCGAAAAGTGCTGCACCTTCCGGGCAAAGAAGACTGTTTTTTCAGGGTTTCGTCAAGCTGTTGATTCCGCTTCGAGGTAGAAGCAGCAGGAGGGGGAGCTTCGA
>CAISYZ010000131.1 GCA_903889895.1 uncultured Verrucomicrobia subdivision 3 bacterium
CTTGTTCGTAACCTTGCAAGTTTGCTTCGTGGACTTGCAAGTTCTCGGCCAACCCTTGCAAGTTTGCTTCGGGGACTGATAAGTTTTCAACCCGCCCGCAAAAGGATGCGTCAGGCCAGGAACGGCTTTGGCGGGGAGCGGCGGGAAAGGTCACTGGGGTTGGCGGTCCTGCGCCAGAAGGGCGGACTACCCGAAATAGTGTTTGCCTGTCGCCGGTGATTTTTGAATGCTGGCGAATCGTCCCAAATTATTTCACATGAAACTGAATCATCTCCTTAAATCATGCTTGCTGGGCCTGGTCTGCGCCAGCGGGTTGCACCTGAACCTCGCGGCGGCGGATTCCCCCGATCCTTACGCGAACGAAACCCCCGCGCAGCGCGACGCGCGCCTGGCGTGGTGGCGGGACGCGCGCTTCGGGCTGTTCATCCATTGGGGCGTCTATTCCGTGCCGGCGGGGATGTATCAGGGCAAGAAAATCGGCGGCGGCGGCGAGTGGATCATGTGCACGGCCAAAATCCCGCGGACCGAATATCAGCCTTATGCCAAGGTCTATAATCCGGTGAATTACAATGCCGATGACTGGGTGCGCCTCGCCAAGCAGGCCGGCATGAAATACATCGTCATCACGGCCAAGCATCACGACGGCTTTGCGAATTTCGCGACGAAGGCCAGCCCGTGGAACATCGTGGACGCGACGCCCTACGGCAAGGATGTGTTGCAACCGCTCGCCGTTGCGTGCCGCAAATACGGGCTGAAGCTGGGCTTCTATTATTCGCAGGCGCAGGATTGGAACAACGGCGGTTCCGAGTGCGCGGGCGCGTGGGACCCGGCACAGAAGGTGAGCATGGATGATTACATCGACAAGGTGGCGGTGCCGCAGGTGAAGGAATTGCTGTCCAACTACGGCGAGTTTCCCAGCGTGCTGTGGTGGGACACCTCGTGCGACATGAACAAGGAGCGCGCGGATAAATTGATTGAAGTGCTCAAGCTCAAGCCCGGCATCATCCACAACAACCGGCTCGGCGGCGGCTACGGCGGCGATACGGAGACGCCGGAACAGTTCGTGCCCGCGACGGGTTTCCCCGGCCGCGATTGGGAGACGTGCATGACGATGAACGACACGTGGGGCTACAAGAGCTTTGATAATCATTGGAAGTCTTCCGAGACGCTCATCCGCAATCTCGTGGATATCGCGAGCAAGGGCGGCAATTATCTGCTGAACGTCGGGCCGAATGCGCTCGGCGAAATTCCCGCGCCGAGCATCGAGCGGCTCAAGGCGGTCGGCGCGTGGATGCACGTGAACGGCGACGCCATTTACGGGACGACCGCCAGCCCGTTCAAGCGGTTGCCCTGGGGCCGCTGCACCAAGAAGGTTGCTGGCGATGAAACGACGCTTTATCTGCATGTCTTCAACTGGCCGGCGGACGGCAAGCTGATGGTGCCGGGTTTGAAGAATGAAGTCGTGCAAGCCAGCCTGCTGGCGAAGCACTGGTATGGCGGCCACAAAATCCTCGCCACCAGCCGCGACGAGAGCGGCGTGATGATTGCCGTCCCGCCCGCTGCGCCGGACCGCGTGTCGTCCACGGTGGTGTTGAAAATCAAGGGCGCGCCGGCCGTGGTTGATGTGGGCATCATCCAGGAGTCCGACGGCGCGGTGCGGTTGATGGCCAGCGAGGCGGAAGTGCACGGCGGGGTGCAATATGAATCGGGCGAGGGCAAGGACAACCTCGGCTTTTGGACGAACCCGGCGGACACGGCGAGCTGGCACTTCAAGATTGACCGGCCCGGCAAATTCCGGGTGGCGGCGGAAATCGCGGCGGAGGCCAGTGCGCGATTTGAAATCGTGGCCGCCGGGCAAACGCTGCCCGGCAAATCGCTCGTGACGAAAGATTTTGCCAAGTTCAAGCACGTGAACCTGAACGGCACGCTCGATTTGCCGGCGGGCACCGTGACGCTGACCGTCAAGCCGGTGGCCGACGGCTGGCAGCCGCTGAACCTGCGTTCGCTCACGCTGCAACCCGCGAAATAATTATAGGAGCAAAGCGCGGGGTTGGGGTTGGCTGGTGGAAACCACTCTTGCCAACGCGCCCCGTGTTTTGTTCAATTTGGCGTGCTCAATCAGCAGACTCTCAAGAATCCTGCCACTTTTTCCGGCATCGGCCTGCACAGCGGCAACCGCGTCAACATGACCATCCTGCCCGCGCCCGCGAACAGCGGCGTGCGGTTCCGGCGCGTGGACTTGGACGGCAAGCCGGAAATCGAGGCGCGCGTGGAATTTGTCGTGGACACGCAGCGTTCCACCACGCTGGGCAAGGGCAATGTGAAAATTCACACGGTGGAACACGTCCTCGCCGCGCTCGCGGGCTACGGCATTGACAACGCGGTCATCGAGTTGGACGCCAACGAGCCGCCCATTGCGGACGGCAGTTCGCGCGAGTTCTGCAAAATCCTCGCGGCAGCAGGCCTCGTGACGTATCCGGAGAAGAAGGAATATTTCACGCCGACAGAGCCGATCGAAGTGCGCCTCGGCGAATCGGTGATGACGCTGTTTCCCGACGAGCAGTTCAAGATCACCTGCACGAGCGCGGACAAGCAGGGGCGGTTCACGCAGTTTTATTCCACCGAGGTCACGCCGAAGACGTGGGAGAAGGAACTGGCGCACGCGCGGACATTTTGCTTTTACGAGGAGATTGAATACCTGTTCAAGAACGGCCTCATCAAGGGCGGCTCGCTCGAGAACGCCGTGGTCATCCGCGACGATGCCGTGCTGACGACGGAGCCGCTGCGGTATCGCGAGGAATTTGTGCGGCACAAGATGCTGGATATCGTCGGCGACTTGTCGCTGCTCGGCAAACCCATCCGCGGCCACGTCAATGCCGTGCGCCCCGGCCACGCGGCGAACGCGGAACTGGTGAAGAAAATCGTCGAGCAGATCAACAAGCCGATACGCGCTGCGGCCACGTTTTCGCCGCCGCCAGCCAAGGAAGCGCCGGCACCGCTGCCAGCCGCTGATGGCGCGATGGACATGGAAGCGATCATGAAGCTGCTGCCGCATCGCTATCCGTTCATCATGGTGGACCGGATTCTTTCGATGCAAGGCACCAAGGTGGTCGGCTTGAAAAATGTGTCGGCCAACGAGCCGTATTTTCAGGGACATTTCCCCGGTCATCCCATCATGCCGGGCGTGTTGCAGCTCGAAGCGATGGCCCAGGTCGGCGGATTGCTGATGATGAAGCACGCATCGACCGGCCGGCAGCTCGCGTATTTCATGGCGGCGGATTCCGTGAAGTGGCGCAAGCCGGTGCTGCCCGGCGACACGCTCATCATCGAAGTCGAGATGATGAAATCGCGCGGCAAGATTTGCAAAGCCAAGGGCGTCTGCAAGGTGGACGGCGAAGTCGTCAGCGAGGCGGAAGTAACCTTTATGCTCCGCGACGCATGAGGCAAATTTCGAATCGCGAATTACGAATTGCGAATCTGCAGCCCGATGTCCAACGACCTGAAAGAAAGAACCAAGCGATTTGCGCTGGATGTGATCCGGCTTTGTGCTGCGTTGCCGGTCAAGGCGGAGTTTCGGGTGATTGGCAACCAGTTGCTGCGGGCGGGAACTTCGGTGGGTGCGAATTATCGCGCGGCCTGCCGCTCGAAATCGAAGGCGGATTTCATCAACAAGCTGTCCATCGTCGAAGAGGCGGCGGACGAATCCGAATACTGGCTGGAGCTGGTGGAAAATCTTTCGACCACCAACCGCGCCGAGCTGTCCCGGCTGAAAAGCGAAGCCAGCCAGTTGGTGGCAATAATGGTTCAATCCAAGAAAACCGCGCGCATTACCGGTTCGTAATTCGAAATTCGAAAATCGCAATTCCATGATCCATTCAACTGCCATCATTCATCCGAACGCAATCATCGGTGCCGGCTGCGAAGTTGGTCCCTATTGCGTCATCGGCGAACACGTCACGCTCGGTGAAAAGTGCAAGCTGCATTCGCACGTGGTCATTGACGGCCACACCCGACTGGGGCAGGGGAATGAAATCTTTCCGTTCGCGAGCATCGGCCTCAAGACGCAGGATTTGAAATGGCAGGGCGGCGTCACGCGCACCGAGATTGGCGACCACAATACGTTTCGCGAATACGTTTCCATCCACAGCGCCACCAGCGACGGCGGCGTCACCGTGGTCGGCTCGCACAATCACGTGCTCGCCTACAGTCACATCGCGCATGATTGCCAGCTCGGCAGCCACATCATCATGTCCAACGCCGCCACACTGGGCGGCCATGTGATGGTGGAAGACCACGCCATCATCAGCATCTCCGCCGTGCACCAGTTCTGCCGCGTCGGCAAGTTCGCGATGATTGGCGGCTGCTCCAAAGTGGTGCAGGACGTGCCGCCGTTCATGATCGCCGATGGTAATCCCGCCGAGACGCGCACCATCAACAAGGTGGGCCTCGAGCGCAACGGCTTTTCCGACGAGGTGCAAACCGCGTTGCGGCAGGCTTACAAAATTATTTTCCGCGAAGGTCTCACCGTTTCGAACGCGCTGGTGAAGATCGAAGCGGAACTGCCTGCGTTGCCGGAAGTGAAATACCTCATCGACTTCATTCGCGCCAGCGAACGCGGCATCTGCAAATAATCTTACTTAGTCACCAAGTCGTCGAACGTCCACATCTTACGGTCTTCACCGGCGGAGCGGATTTCCATTTCGTGACCGGAAAGCTGGTGGAAGAAAAACGGCGTGCCGTAGGCGTCCAGCAATTCACCGGCGGCGTTCACGCGCAGGCCGGCCTCGGCGTTGATGAAATTGATCTGCTTCGGATTTTTTCCCGTGAGTGCGGCGGTGATTTCGGCGTTGTTGCCTACGGGATTTTCGCCGAACTCGGCGGCGTAATTGTGAATAGCCACGCGCGCATTGTCCAAAACCGTCGCCGCCGGCAGCGCTGGGTTGGCATTCGTTTCGTTGGGCGAATTCGGCGAGGCGGCGCGTGACGATAAATCGGTGGCGGCATTCGGATTCTGCCCGGAATTAATCAACGACGTGGAACTGCCGGCAGTTTTACCGTCGCCGCCGGTCGCGTTGTTTTGGTTGGACGAAGCGGCTGCACCGTCAGCCAAAATGTTTTTTGGTGCGGCATTTTTATTCGCCCAAAAATAAATGCCCGCCGCGATGGCGAGGATGACGATGGCGACCCAAATTTTTTTCATCTCACGAAGGATTCATGAAGCCGAGATTGGACTTGGCGAAACGGCCGAGGTTGGGGAAAACCGTATTAAGGTTGCTGCTGTCCACGCCAAACCACGTCGCGATGGTGGCGAAATACTGGTCAATCGCCGTGGTCGGAATCCAGCGGCCCGTGCCGGTATCGTCCGGGCCGTTGACTGTGAGCGTCGGAAACGTGCCGTAAGTCTTGCCGCCGGCGACGGAACCGCCGTTGGTTGCGCCCGCACCACCGACGATGAGATGATGGCTGCCCCAGCCGTGGTCGCTGCCCTGGCCATTGCTCGGAAACGTGCGGCCAAAATCGCTGGCGGTGAACGCCGTGACCTTGTTTTGCAAACCGAGCTGCTCCATCGCGCGTTGAAACACCAGCAGCGACTGACTCAAGTCCGCAAATAAATTGGCGTGCGCGCCGAGAATGACATTGTTCGGATTGTTGGTCGTGTAACCGGTCTGACCAGTGTGCAGATCGTAGCCGCCCACCTGGCAGAAAAAAATCTGGCGTTTCATCCCGAAGCCATTCGTCGGGCTGCCGGCGGCGCGGTTGCCGGCCTCGATGAGCCGCGCGACCATTTTCAATTGTGAACTCAGACTCGATGTAAATGAGCCGCCGCCATTTGGCGTGGTGATGGTGGTGGGAAAGGCAGCGTTGAAAAAATTTGTTGGTGCAGAATTGGTGATGGCGTTGTTGAGCAGTGCGCCGGTGTTGATGCTGTGCGCGGCGACGCCGGCGTAAGCGTTCGCCTGCATATTCGGATAGGAAAGCCCGAGCAGGTTGGTCAGCGCCGCCAGCCGCGCGCCGCTGACGCCGGCGAGGGAAATCGCGCCGCTGCTGGAAACGGAATACTGCGAGACGATGTTCCCGATTTCAAAGGTGTTCGCACCGGCGAGCGAAACGGAAAGTGAAATTGGCGCGCTGCCGTTCACCGAGTTCAGCAAATCCGCGCAGCGACCGCCCCAACCGGTCGTCGGCGGCTGGTCGGGCACGGAAGTCTGCCATTGCGTCTGCTGGTCGGCGTGGGAAAAAAGTTGCGGCGGCTTGGAACCGCTGCCGTTCAAATACGTCGTGCGCGTAATCGGATAAACGAGCGTGCCGGTGTTGAACAAAACCGCCAGCTTGCCTTCGGAGAAAAGCGTCTTGAGTTCAGGGCACGCCGGATGCAATCCGAACGTGTGGCCGGCGGGATCGGTATAGCCGTCGAGTGTTTGCAATGCGCCGGCCGGCAGCGCGAGGATGGGTGTGCGAATGGAGGCGTAATTATTATATTCCGACGTGACGGTGGGAACGATGAGATTGTTCGAGTCGTTGCCGCCCTGCAAAAAAATGCAGACGAGCGCCTTGTAGTCGGAAATGTTTGACTGCGCAACGGCGGCGTTCATGAAACGCAAATCGCGGATGGCGGCGGTCATCGCGGCCGTGCCCATCGCGGCGCAACCGACGCGGCGGAGAAATTGCCGGCGAGTGATGACGGAAATATTTTTCTCGTTCATAAATTATTTTTGAATCGTGAAGTCCGGGGAATTGATAATCAAATGGACGACGGCACGGATGCGATCGCGCATTTGAATTTGGTTGGTCGGCGAGGCGAAGTTGGCCGTGTTCGTGACGTAATTGATGATGTTCGTTTGCGCGGCGGCGGACAACTGGCCGGCCAGCAGCGCAGTGTTCAAATTGCTCACCAGATTCGGGATGCCGGCGTTGAGCGTATAATTCGTCGTCATCCACGGGCCGATATCCAGCACGATGTCGCCGTCGCCGCCGGTGAAGCTGGACAGGCCGTTCGTGTTGGCAGTGTTGTTCAAAATGCCGCCTTCGAGGAAATTCATCTGCAACGCGACGCCGGTGTCCGAAGTGAGTTGGAATTCCGGCGTCGTCAAACCGGCGGACGCGAGCGCGCCCGGAAATTCGTAATTCGGATAATAAAAGTTGAACACAGTCGGCGCGCGCAGCGGCGATTGCAACAGGCTTGCGGTGACGCCGACAGAGCCAGGGTCGGTGTAGCCGAGATTCCAGGTGCTCCACGTCACGGTCACATTGCCGGAACGCGTGAGCGGCGGCGGCCCGAGCGGATAGACGTTGAAGCCGCTTTGCGTCTGGCTGGTCGAGTTGGTCGTGAAAATGGTGAAGTGCGTCGCGTCGGGAATGCTCGCTACCTGATATTGTCCGGACGGGATGAACAACTCGCTCGACGGAATGTAAATCGTCTCGCCCGCGACCAGCGCATGTGGCCCGGCGCAACTCACTGTGATGTTTGTGGTCGTTTGCACAAACCCGCTCGCGGCAATTTTTGGCAACAGGCAATTGCCCGAACGCGTCGCAAAATCCGGCGTGGACACAAGGAATTGAGTTGTCGAGTTGGTTGCGGTCACAAGATAAAGACCGCTGACGGCGCCGCCGGTGGTGAATGCGAGATACACTGCGTTGCCGGGCGCGAGGCCGTTGCCGGAGACGTTCACGGTAATGACATTGTTCGTCTGGCCGTAAGTGCCGGTGGAAAGATTCGGCGCGCTGATGTTGAACAGATTGGCGTTCGTTACTGTGGCGCTGTAATTCTGATTCGGCGGCGCGGGATTGCCGGAAGTGTCGGTGAAAGTCAATGCCACCGTGTCGCCGGTGTTCATGCGGTGGGCGTTGGGCAGATTCACGGTGATGATTTGCGACCCATTTTCCGAGTAGGTTCCGGTCTGGCTCGGCGGCGCGGGAAAGGCGCGCGCCGTGGCGGTCACGCGCAGGAGTGCTTCCCGTTGCTTGCCGTAACTTGGCTGGGAAATCAAATCGGAACTACGCGCTTCGTAGTCGAGCAAAATGGCTTTGATCACGGCGGACAAATCGCCGCGCACGCCGCTGCCATTGTCGTCGAAAACTTGCGTGACGCGATAAACGTAACCACGGCTGGGATTGCTCGTGACGAGCCGCTGGATTAACTGGCGGCAGATGAACGTCCCGACATTTTGGTTGTTGAAAATCGAATCAATCGCCTGCTCCAAATCCTGCGAGCAATAGTAATCATAATTCGTCAGCGCGGAATTGGCCGCGTTGCCTTGCGCGGCGGGCAGCACGACGTTGTCGAGCAGCAGCTTGGTGGTCAGGTCATGATAATTGGGCACGAGCACCATCGGGTTGGTGTAATTTCCCGGTGGATAAAAACTGGTGGGCAGCCGGCCGTTGGCTTGATTTGTCTGATAATAAGTCCAGCCGGTGAACGTCTGCGCAAAACCACTGACCGTGCTCTGTCCGTAAGTCGGCACGAGGTTCCCGGCCGAATTCAAAATCAAAGTTCCGTCCGGCCACAGCCGGTTCAGGCCGATGGAAAACAACTGGTTGATTTCGCGTGCGTAATTTTCATTCGCATGGATGCCGGTGATGAGGCTGCCCTTGGCGTTGCCTTGCATATTCAAATACAAACCCATCGCCGGATGCAGTGTGACGGCCTTGAGCAGCGCGCGGAAATTGCCGAAGGCATTGTCCAGCAGCGTATCGTAATATGATGCGAGGCAAGTGGCGTTGTTTTGCAAAGTGCCATTTTCCGAGACGACGAGAATTTCGCTCAACGCAAACGCGACGCGCTGCCGCAATTGGTCGGGCGCGGTCACGGAATTTTGCCACCACGCGTTGAACCAGTCCGTGCTTGGATACGGGTCGGTCGGGTCGGAACTGGCGTTGGCCAGCACGACGGGCAAATGATGCGTGGCGGAGAGGGCTAGTTGATTGTTAATCCAATTCGTGTAGCCGATGGCTTGGACGAGTGCGGTGTCATTGGAACTCGCGCCGAAAGTTGCTTGCGTCAGAAAACGCACGGCGGCGTTGGCGTTTGCCGAATCATCCGTCCACGTCGGCGGGGCGGGCGGGGCGGTGAAATTTTGCGCGCCGGCGGCGACGGTGAAGTGGCCGCTCACTTCGCCATTCGGATACGCCGTGGTGAGCGCCGTGATGTAAGCCTTGTTTTCATTGATGATTTCAATGATGTCGTTCGTCTGGAGCGTGCCGACATTTTTTATGTTCCAGACATAACTGCCGTCGGCCTGCGGATGCGCGGCGGCGATGTCGAACATCAGCGTCGAAGGATTGTTCAGATACGGGTCGGAATAAATATGGTCAATGTGCGTGCCCGAAAGATTGTTGATGGAGTAATTCAAAATGGCCTGCGTGCCGCTCGCGTTCACGCGCAAGGTCGCGGAGCCGACGCCGGTGCTGTTTACGCCGGGCAGCGCGAGCAGGTTGGCGGAATAGAGCGTGCCGGAAATCGTCGCGGGCAGCGGCGGATAATAACGCGAGAGCAGGTAGCTCGGCACGACGCCGGCGGGCGTGGTGTTCGTGCCGGTCGGATCGAGCAGCCACGCGACCGACCAGTTGTCATTCGTGGCCGTGCCGGCCTTGTGCAAAATTTCCAGATAATATTTTTGCCCAGCGGTGAGCGTGAGCCATTTGGATTGCTGGCTTGTCTGCAAATTCCATTGGCGCGGCGAAGTGCCGTTTTGGCCGGACGCCGTTGGATTGTTCGTCGGCGTGACGTAGGCGCGCAAAACTTTATTGACCGGTTCGCTGTCGTCAGAAAGCCACAACTGTGCCGAGTCGCTGCCGGCGATCCAGAAATAATAATTGCCCGTGGCCGGCGCGGTGAAATAGCCGCGCAGCCGTTCGCCGTAGTTGTCGCCGAAATTGGTCATGCCTTCGAGCGCGCCGAAGGCGTTTGTCAAATTCGCCGGCGTGCTGACCGGAATATCGGCGATGTTCGTGCCGGGAACATTCGTCCACACTTCGCGCACGACGGAATTGCTGTTGTTAAAAATGGTGATGTTCAGCACCGACGCGCCAGTGCCGACGAGGTTGCTCGCCGTCAGCGCCGCCTGAAAATTTCCCGCCAGCGTGGGCGTGCCGCTGATGAGTCCATTCGTGGTGTTGAATCCAAGGCCGGGCGGCAGATTCGTGGCCGTGAACGCGAGTGGCGTGTTGGCCGCCGTGACGGTGAAGCTGAACGGCTGGCCGACAAACCCGACCGCGCTCAACGCGCTGGTGATGGCGGCGGGCGCGTTGGAACTGCCGCTGCCAAAACTGTTCGTCGGATAAAGCTGGCTGCTGGGGATGATTTGCTGCGACTGGTCGGCGCTATACCACGAAAGATGCACCTGCCCGGCACCGCCGGTTTGGAGATATTCCAATTTCAAGTCGTAGCGCGTGCCCGCCTGCAGCGTGATGGCATTGGTCCAGTCGGTCACGCCTTGGCTTTGCCATTTGTCGATGAGCAACTGGTCATTAATCCACAGCCGCGCGCCGTCATCGCTGCGCACGTCAAAAAAATATGTTTCCGAATACTGCGGCTGCACCTGGCCCGTCCAGCGCACGGAATAAAGGCCATTGCTCAAGTTCGGCGACGCGCCGTTCGTCCAAGTGAAATCAATTGTCGGATCAACGCGCGTCAGAAAAAGATTCGTGGGGTTGAAATTCGCCGCGTTCGTGTAAGTCGTGCTGGAGTTTGTGAAATAATATCCCGTAAGGCCAAATCCTTTTGAGGTCGGCGACGGATAAATCACCACGCTCGCGCTTGCCGGGCTGCCGACCAGATAATTTGTGCCCGGCAGCAATCTTAGCTGCGCGAGGACGGGCAAAACTAAATTGGTATTTGCCAGTGGCGTGACGTTGATGGTTTGCGAACTGACGCCGGATGCCAGCGTGACCGAGTTGGGCAGCGCCGTGAAATCTGTTCCCGAAGTGCCGAAGCCGATGCCAGTGCCAGTGCTGCTGGCCGCGAGATTGATTGTGATGGCGTTCAGCGGAAATCCGCCGCGCGTGATGGTGAACTGTCCCAAATCCGTCGCCGACGAACCCGGATCCGGCTGCGTCGTGACCGGATCTGTCGCGGCAATCGTAATGACATTTTGTGAGGCGAGCTTGCCAACGGCATATTGATAATCCGTCAGCGGAATGCCGTTGCCGTCAAGCGTGGCGTTGCTCCACGCATTGCTGGGGTCGAGGCCGAGCTGGTATTTTTCCCAGTCGTTCATCTGGCTGCCGTCGGTGTTCGTGTCGGAAATCACGATGCGATAAAATTTCCGAGTCGCGCTGGCCGGCGATGGAAAGTTGAAACTGGTTCCTGCGCGCACCACCAGGCCGGTTTCCGTCAACCAATTTGTGCTGCCAAGATTGGTGACGCTTTGCAGTTGATAAAATTTGCCTAATTGCACCGGCATCGTGACCGTGCTGTTGTTGCCGGCGACACTGTAAGTGGAAATTCTCGCGACGGAGTTGGTGTTGAACGGATTTGTGCCCGCACCGGCCTCCTGCAAATTGGAAGCGCCGTCGCCATCTGCATCCGCGTTGGGATTGAGATTCGTCGCGGAATAAACCCATTCCCAAATGTCGCTCATGCCGTTGCCATTCAGGTCAATCATCTGTGCCCGCGCGGCGGCGGCACCAAACAAGGCCAGAAGCAGGACACCGGCGTGGAATAGCTGGACAGATTTAAATCCGGAGAAAAACTTCCGGCGGCGGCGGGCATGACGGGCATTCATTAGCGACAGATTGGCAATGGTCTAACCGTGCTTCTGACCACGGTAAAAGTCAAGTTGCACTAGCGGTTTTCGTGCCACGATTAGCGCAGATTCCACTCGTTCAGCAAGCCCTTGGGAATCTCCGAAAGAAACCGCGACGGCGACTGATAGGTATCTACGCCGCTGGCCCCAAACCCGCCGCGCATGTTTGGGTAACACAGGTAAAGCTCGTTCTTCGCGCGCGTGATGGAAACGTAGAACAGGCGGCGCTCCTCTTCCTCGCCGTCGTTGCTCTCCGTCGAGCGCGCGGACGGAAACAGCCCGTCGCAGAGCATGATGACGAACACCACCGCGAATTCCAGTCCCTTGGCCTGATGAATGGTGGAGAGCTTGATCTTCTCGGTGTCGTCCGTCGGGTCTTCCTCGGCTTCGACGTTCGTGAGCAGGGCGAGCTGCGTGAGAAATTCCTCCACGCTGCCGAATTGAAAGGCAAACTCCGCGAGTTGCTGGATTTCGTCCAGCCGGCGCTCGTAGTTGTCGTAAGTCTCCTTGAGATAATCATCGTAGCCCGCGTCCATCACGAGGCGCAGCATCTTGGCCGCCTGCCGGCGCGTCTCCGGCGCTTCCAGTTGCGCCACGGTTGCGACGAATTGCGTCCACGCCACGGCGGCTTTCTTCGGCACGGCTTTGACGCAGGTTTGGAGCGCGACGGCAATTTTCGGCTCGGTTTCCATTTTCAATCCGCTCTCCGCCATTTTCGCCGTGAAGCTGTTGAACAACTTTTCCGCGCCCTTGCCACCAATGCCGGGGATTAACTGCACCAGCCGTTTGAAGGACACTTCGTCCTTCGGGTTCGCAACAAACTTCAGATACGCGGTGGCATCCTTGATGTGCGCCTGCTCAAAGAAGCGCAAGCCGCTGGTGATGGAGAACGGAATCTGCCGCCGCGTCAGTTCCAATTGCAACTCCAGCGCATGGAAATGCGAGCGATACAGCACGCAGATGTCGTTCAAGCTGCTGCCTTCCTCGCGCAACTCCAGCGCGCGCTGCGCGATGAACTGCGCCTGCTGGCCGGCGTCGTGGCACTGCACCAGCGCGGGTTTGAGGCCGGATTTGCGCGCGGGCGTGAGCGCTTTGGCGAACTGGTTAACGTTCGCCGCGATGGCCGCATTTGCCACGTTGAGAATCTCCGGCGTGCTGCGGTAATTCGTTTCAATCTTGAAAACTTTCGCGCCGGGATACCGCTTGGGGAAATCCAGTATGTTTGCGAAGTTCGCGCCCCGCCATGCGTAGATGCTTTGCGCGTCGTCGCCGACGACCGTGACGTTGTGATGCCGCGCGGCCAACAGGTCAATCAAGTCGCCCTGCAGCTTGTTCGTGTCCTGATACTCGTCCACGAGGATGAATTGGAAGCGCCGCTGATAATGTTCGCGGATGTCCGGATGGTCCGTCAGCAGCTTCAGCCAGAGCGCCAGCAGATCGTCGAAATCCATGCCGTTCGTCGCGCGCTTGCGGGCGTGATACCGCTGCTGCTGGTCGGCAATCTCCTCCGCGAACTGCGCGAAATAGCTGAACCGCCCGTCCACCAGTTCCGCCACCGTCTGATGCGTGTTGGCTGCGAGCGAGAAGATTTCGTTCAACACATCCGGCTTTGGGAAATGTTTGTCCTTCTGGTCAATCTTCGCATCCGCCAGGCAGGCCTTGATCAAATCCTTCGCATCATCGCGGTCGAGGATGGTGAAATCCTTCTGGTAGCCGAGCGTTTCCGCGTGCAGGCGGAGGACGCGCGCGCCGATGCTGTGAAACGTCCCGCCCCAGAGCGCATGCAGTTCGTGCCCCAGCAGATCCGCCACGCGGCGCATCATCTCCGCGGCGGCTTTGTTGGTGAAAGTCAGCAGCAGGATGCGGTCGGCAGGAATGCCCTGTTCCAGCAGATAAGCCACGCGGTAGGTGAGCGTGCGCGTCTTGCCGGAGCCGGCCCCGGCGATGACGAGCGCGGGCCCCGGCGGCGCGGTGACGGCGGCGAGCTGCTGCTCGTTCAGTTCGCGCGGATAGTCAATGTTCAACCGAATCTCCGGCGCGAACGGCTTGAGGACATATTCGTGCGACATGGCCGCAGATTAAAACCGGCGGCGGCGCGAAAGGCAAGCCACGGCGGCGCCGAGTAGTGCCTTAATTTGAAGTCAGAACCTTAAACTTAAAATCCTAAACAGAATTTTTTTGCTGTGCCGTCGTAGGTGAAAAGACACCAGCCCAAAATATCCCTGCCAATCAAAGCCTGAATCCCTTGGTGTATGAGTTGTGATTCGGTGACAGGAACCGCATGGAATGTTCTCGTGATAAGCGGGTGAACCAACACGATGCTAATGTCATACAAATTTGCAACATGGGGAACACCAGCTTGCGTTGACGGAGTGTGAACAGGCGTGGTTCCAGATGACGGTATGGCAAGCTGTCTTAAAACCGAAGAATCAATGCTGGTGCAGCTTGCGCCGGTATCAATTAGCCCCGTAATTGGAATCGGTGGCGGGGCAGTCTGCCCTGCAAGTTTCAATGCTTGCAGTCGAGGCCCACTGACCCCGACCATAAACTGTAAAAGTGGCCCCCTAGGGCTGATTTCCAAACTTATGTGAGGCATGGCTCAAAACACAAATCGCGGCTAAAAAACTGAACTTGTTCAATTGACTGAATTTTTTTAACTAGAAAAGGTTTAAGCCCGCACTTTTCGTAAGCCACATTAAGGGCATCCTCGTAAGAAATGTATATGCCGATGACGCTATCGCCTTGAATGACCACAAATTTCCCCTCTTGGTCGGTTAATTTGGCCAATTCACGATTGTTGTAAACGGCGGTTGAAAAGTGCGGCGGGCGGCGCTCGAAAAGTGCTGCACCTTCCGGGCAAAGAAGACTGTTTTTTCAGGGTTTCGTCAAGCTGTTGATTCCGCTTCGAGGTAGAAGCAGCAGGAGGGGGAGCTTCGA
>CAISYZ010000132.1 GCA_903889895.1 uncultured Verrucomicrobia subdivision 3 bacterium
GCCAGCAGCACCACCACGACGAGGTAGAACGCATACATGATCAGCGCGTTCCAAATCGGCACAAAGTAGCTGGTGTAACCCGCGCCGGCGGCGATGTTGGTGGAAACCCAGGCCGCCACGCTCAAGCCGGATATCAGCGCGCCCAGATAGGCGTCCACATACCAGGTGGCCAGAAACACCGCGACCAGGTAATAAATGAAAACGAAGATTTCGTAGCCCGTGACATAATCCGCCAGCCCGACCACCCCGACGATGCCGATGCACAATCCAGACACCTGTCGTTTTGACCACGTTTCAAGTCGTTTGAGCCGGTTCACCATGTCCCGGGCAAACTAGTTATTTTAAGCGCCGACGGCGATGAAAAATTGCCGGCCAGAAACGGCGGCGGCTTGGCCGGTCGCGCGAACCGCAAAATATTTGCCGCCCATTTTGTGCTGGCGAGCCAGTTGCAGTCTGTCGCCGGCATCAACACCGGCACGCACTTCTGGGGAAAATTTCTGAAGGACTACCGCGAGACGGATTGATGAGCATCAATGCCGCTCGATGAAAATCCGGTTGCCCGTTTCGCTGGCAATGATTTTGCACTTCCCGCCGTTGAGCAGAGTCGCCATGGGTGAGGTGTGGCCGAAATCGCAGTTGGCAATGACAGGCAATCCGCGCAGCGCCGGAATTTCCGCGATGAGCCGGGTGAGATTTTCGCGCGTGACGCCGCCGTTCCCGGCGTAACGCCCCAGCACGAGGCCGCGCACGCCGGCAAACGCGGGCTGAAACGCGAGCGCGCGCAGGCATGAGTCGAGCATGATCAAGGTCGGCTTGCCTTCGGCGGGTTGTTCAAAAAAGAGAATGGCATCGCGCAGCGGCGGAAAGTAGCGGGAGCCTTGCAGCATATTCAGCGTCCAGTAAGGGCCGGCAATCATCGGGCCTTCGGCCACGCCGGGCTGGATGCACCACGGGCCGGCGTTGACGTGAAACGTGCGGTTCACCTGGTCCTTGAACCACGCGTCGTCGCTCCAATGCGTCGCGGGCAGCAGTTCGTAAGGCGCGTCGTCGAAGAGGCATTGGCGGAAACTGGCGAGCATGTATTCCGCGCCTTGCCGCATCATGAACGTCGTGAAATGCGCGCCGCAATACGTCGTCAGGCCGGTGCGCGCGTGGAGGGCATAACCCGGATAGCTGACGTCGGAATAGCCGCAGATGATTTTCGGATGCGCGGCGACGAGGTGGTAGTCAATGCCGTCCAAAAGCTGAATCGCGCTGACGCCGCCGCTCACGGCGAGAATCGCCTTCACCGACGGGTCGGCGATGGCCGCGTGAAAATCTTCGAGGCGATGTGCAACCGAAGCGGTGAGGTGTTCGTTGCATTCGCGGACGTATTTGCCAAAGGTGACCTTCAGTCCCATCGCTTCCAACCGCGCGGTGGCGAAGGCGATGTCCTGCTCCGTGATGCCGTTGAATTGCATCACGCCGCCGAGCGAACGCGAGAGGGCGAGGATGCGGATTTCGTCACCGGGCTTGAGTTTGGCAGGATGATTCATGGAGATTTGAGCCACTCCGTCAGCAGCGGGCTGGCGGGAATCCAGCGGGCGCGGACTTGCGGCGGGGTGACGGTAAAATCCATCATCAAGCTTTCGGCAAGATAGATGGTGCCGTCGCCGTAATAGCAGAGCGCGGGACAAAACCGCAGGCCGGGCAGTTGGTCGCAGGTCAGGGTGAGGGTGGTGAGATTGGTCGCGCCGGAAAACGGAAACGGGTTCAGTTCCACCGGCGTGCCGTCGCGCAGCAACCGCACGACTTCGGCCATGAGCGCGGCGTTGGTGGTGGTGAGCAGCGGACCGTAATTATATTGTTGCCGCGCGGTCATTTCGCGGAAGGTGGCGGTGCGCCAGTCGAACGGCGGTTGTTTGAGGTTGCGGTAAGGCGCATACGCGGGCATTTCGGAGCCGCAATCCACCATGATATAGGCGGTGGCGGGCTGGCCGGGAACGGCGCCGACTTTCGCGGGGTTGATGGCGCCCATGAGGCCGATGACGGTCTGCGGTTCCGACAAGGTGAGTTGCAGGCAGGCTTCCTCGTAGTCGTGCACATAAACTTCGCCGCCGCCGCTCACCGTGTCGTGCAGATAGCCGGGGTGCGTGGAAGGGGATTGTGGTCCCATGAGGTAAAACGGCAGGCCGTGGCCGCCGCCCGCCGCTGTCTCTTGGCCGGCAAAAAAGCCGACCGCCAGCACGAGCACCAGCAAGGCACCAAAACCGATAACCACCAGCACGGCGGCGAGGATGAGCCAGTTTCTTTTGGACATGATGAGATTTGGGGTGGTCTGGTTTTAGGTGCCCGAAAGTGCCGGTGCGGATTTGAATTTGCTCCGGCGCAAGTCCGTTGTCCAGCCAAAGGGGCGGGCATTGGGTGGGTTTGGCCGGTCAGCCGACCGTTTTGAGGGCCGCGCAAAACTTGACTCGGCGGGGCAAAAAACTTATCGTGCCCCGCTCTGGTTGGTGGTCGTAGCTCAATGGTAGAGTCCCAGATTGTGATTCTGGCTGTTGCGGGTTCGAATCCCGTCGGCCACCCCAACCTTCTCACCCTTCGGATTAATCCATAAATTGACAGATGGTCGCCGCGCCGGGCGTTGGGAAAGTGGCGGATAAAAAAGCCCGGTTGAAGTGAATCAACCGGGTGATTTTAGGAACGAGGGTGGTCAGCTGACGATGCGCCCGCCTTCGTTGAGGAAGATGCCCTTGAAATTCATCTCCAGCGCCTGCGGATTGCTCGCCTTGGCCAAAGCTTCCTTCTCGGTCACGCGGCCCGCTTTCACCAGATTGAACAGCGACTGGTTGAAGGTGATCATCCCGTCGTCGCCGCCGGTCTCGATGGCGGCGGTGAGTTTTTCCAGCCGGTTGTCTTCCAGCATTTTTTTGATGAGCGGCGAGTTGGTCATGATTTCCAGCGCGGGCGTCATCTTGCCGTCCACCGTCGGCACCATGCGCTGGCAAATCACGCCGCGCAAACATCCGGCGAGCTGGCGGCGGATCTGTTCGCGGTCATCGGCCTTGAAGAAATCCAGGATGCGGGTGATGGACTGCGCCGCCGTGGTGGTGTGCAGTGTTGAAAAAACCAGATGGCCGGTGTCGGCGGCGCTCATCGCGGCGGTGAAGGTGGTGGCGTCGCGCATTTCGCCGAGCATGATGATGTCCGGGTCCTGGCGCAGGACGTGTTTGAGCGCGCCGTAGAAATTCGCGGTGTCGAGGCCGATCTCGCGCTGCTCAATGACGCTTTGGTTGTCCTCGAAAACGAATTCAATCGGGTCTTCCAGCGTGACGATGTGCTTTTTGAAGTTGGCGTTGACGTGCTCAATCATCGCGGCGAGCGTCGTGGATTTGCCGGAGCCGGTCGAGCCGGCAATCATCACGATGCCGCGCGGCGATTCAGCCAGCGTCTTGATCTGCTCCAGCAAACCAAGCTGCTCGAAGCTCGGCACGGTGGCTTTCACATGGCGCATGGCGAGCGCCCAAGTGCCGCGCTGCTGGAAGACATTTGTGCGGAAGCGCCCCATGCCGACCACGTTGTAGGAAAAATCCACCTCGCGGTCTTCCTCCAGTTTTTTCTTCATGTGCGCCGGCGTCATCTTGTCCACCACGTTGTTGAGCCATTGCTCGGTGGGGATGGGGCAATCAATCGAAATCAGCTCACGGCTGATGCGGAAGATGACCGGGGTGCCAACCTTGATATGAATATCCGACGCGCCGCCATCCACGGCGGCTTTGAGAATTTTGTTGAAGAGTTCCATGCGGCCAAAATAATCCAGACCGCGCCAAAAGTCAGTCGAGAAAGTGCGCTGGCAGGGACAACGCCAATTATTATTTTCGTGTCTTTCATCACGTTCGCGGGTAACAATTTCGCCATGTCAAAGCCCAAAATCGGCATCATCGGCGGCACTGGCCTTTACGGCATCGAAGGTTTCACGAACCAGAAATGGGTGAAAGTCAAAACGCCGTTCGGTCCGCCGTCCGATGATTTGCTCACCGGCCAGCTCGCCGGGCGCGAAGTGGTTTTTCTGCCGCGCCACGGACGCGGCCACCGCATCCTGCCGACCGAGCTGAACCATCGCGCGAACCTCTGGGCGCTGAAAAAGCTCGGCGTGCAGTGGATCATCAGCGTCAGCGCCGTTGGTTCGTTGCAGGAAAAATACCGGCCGTGCGACATTGTGGTGATTGACCAGTTTATCGATCGCACCAAGCAGGCGCTGAATCACACGTTTTTCGGGCGCGGCATCGTGGCGCATGTCGCCTTTGCCGAACCGGTCAGCGGCGAGCTGCGGCAGATTCTTGTCCGCACGGCGAAGGCCGCCAAGGCGCGCGTCCACGACGGCGGCACTTATGTGAACATGGAAGGCCCGGCCTTCAGCACGCGCGCTGAATCCCTCGCCAACCACCGCGCCGGCTACGATGTCATCGGTATGACGAATCTCGGCGAGGCCAAGTGCGCCCGCGAAGCCGAGATCGCCTACGCCACGCTGGCGATGGCGACGGATTACGATTGCTGGAAGGAAGAGGAACACGTTTCGCTTGAAATGATCATCGCCAATCTTCACCGCAACGCCGATACGGCGAAAAAGATTGTCGCCGCCGCCATTGCGCAGATTCCGGCGGAAGCGAACTGGAAGGCGCATTCCGCCTTGAAGAATGCGTTTCTCACCGACAAAAAATTCTGGCCGAAGAAAACCGTGGCGGAATTGAAGCCGATTTTGGCGAAGTATCTTTGAGCTGTGTTCGCATGAACAAACGCGCCATTCTCAACAAGATTATTGCCAAGCTCGTCGGTGAACTGGAAACCTATTTCCGCGCCGCGCAGTTTTCCCGCGCCGAGGCCACGCACGAATCCAACAAGGCCGAGAACAAATACGACACGCGCGGCCTGGAAGCCTCCTACCTCGCGCGCGGCCAGTCCAAGCAGTTGGCGGATTTGGAAGCCGCCATCGCGGAGTTTGAAAAGCTCGGCGTGAAAAAGTTTTCCGGCACGGACGCCATCGGTGTCGGCGCGCTCGTAGAACTGGACCAGGGCGGTGGACGCGATTTTTATTTCCTCGGCCCGCGCGCTGGCGGCACAGAAATTGAGCACGACCGAAAGGAAATTCTCGTCATCACGCCGCAGTCGCCGCTCGGCGAGCAGTTGGTCGGCAAAAAATCCGGCGACACGTTTTCACTGAAGCTGGGCCGCGAAACGCGCACCGCGAAAATTGTGAGCGTGGAGTAAGCGGGAACTTTTTGACACCACGCCGCTGCCGCGTAGAATGGCAAAACTTTTTATGCCCACACATTATCTTGCCTGTGACCTTGGCGCGGATAGCGGCCGTTTGATTCTTGGCACGCTTGAACACGGAAAAATTTCCCTCGAAGAACTCCACCGCTTTCCCACCGGTGCGACGAAGGTGGCCGGCGCGCTGCACTGGGAGTTTGACCGGCTGCTGAACGAATTGAAGACCGGCCTCAAGAAAGCCGCCGCCAAAAACCTGCCCATCGCCAGCATCAGCACGGATTCGTGGGGCGTGGATTATGTGGTCTATGACGAGCGCGGTCTGCCGGTCTCGCCGGTGTGGTGCTACCGCGATGCGCGCACGGCGCAGGGCGTCGAGGTCGTGCAGGAAAAGGTGGCGTGGCCGGTGATTTTTGCCGAGACGGGCATCCAGTTCATGGCGCTGAACACGATTTATCAGGTCGTCACCGAACCCGCCGAACGGCTGGCGAAAGGCAGGCAACTGCTGCTCATCGGCGACGCATTTAATTTCTTCTGCTCGGGCGTCGCGCGTAACGAAGTGTCGCTCGCCAGCACCACGCAACTATACAATCCCGTCCACAAAGGCTGGTCAAAAAAGTTGTTTGACGCGCTCGGGCTGCGGGAAGATTTGTTCGCGCCGATTTGTCCGTCTGGCACGAAGCTGGGGCCGCTAAAAAAAAATCTCGCCACAGAAGTGGGCCTGCCGCAGATCGAGGTTGTTGCCAGTTGCTCGCACGACACCGGTGCGGCGGTCGCGGCGGTGCCGGCAAGCGGCGAAAACTGGGCTTACTTAAGTTCCGGCACCTGGTCGCTGATGGGCGTCGAACGGCCGCAGCCCGTCATCAACGACCAGGCCCGCAATCTTGGCTTTACGAATGAAATCGGCTTTGGCGATTCCGTGCGGTTGCTGAAAAACATCGTCGGCCTGTGGCTCATCCAGGAATCAAGGCGCTATTGGAACAAGGGCGCAAAAAAATATGAGTTCGCCGAACTGGAAAAGCTGGCGGTAGCCGCCGCGCCGTTCGCCTCGCTCATCAATCCCGACGACGCGCGCTTTTTGAGTCCCGACGACATGCCGAAGAAGATTGCCGATTTTTGCCGCGAAACCGGCCAGCCCGTGCCGGCGGATGTTGGCGCGTGCGTGCGCTGCATTTACGAAAGCCTCGCGCTCTTTTATCGCGTCACGCTGCGGCGCACCGAGCGGCTCATCGGCAAGAAGATCGAGCGGCTGCATATCGTCGGCGGCGGCAGCAAGGACGCCACGCTGAACCAGTTCACCGCGAACGCGCTGAAAATTCCCGTGCTGGCCGGCCCGACGGAATGCGCCGCGCTGGGCAACATCCTCGTGCAAGCCATCGCGCTCGGCCACGTCGAATCGCACGCGGCGGCGCGGAAGATTGTGCAGGATTCATTTGAGCTAAAAACCTTCACGCCGCAGGACTCCGAGCAATGGGACGCTGCGGCTGCGCGGTTTGAAAAGCTGATTGGCTAATTTCGCCGCCTGGCTCTGCAAAGGATTCGGACTGTCCACCCGCATATTCATGCGGGCCGGTTCAAAAGTTTCGGACTAGCTAAATATTCCTAATTATTGCAGATTTGTGACAATTAGAAGTGGTAACCCACTTTCATTCCCTAGATTAAGATGCTTTGGTGGACACATCAGCAGTTGCGCGCCCGCAACCCGCAAACCCGGCTTGCCGTGGTGGAAAAACTCGCCAGTGCCGGCGAGGAAAAATCCATCGCCCCGCTCATGCTTGCGCTCAAGGACAAGGAGGCGGACGTGCGCTGCGCTGCAGCCAAGGCGCTGGTAAAATTTCAAGACCGTCGCGCCGTCGCCCCGCTGATCGAGATGCTCAAGGACACCGTGCCGCTGGCGCGGGCCGCCGCGTCCGAAGCGCTCGGCCATCTCGGCGACCCGGCGGCGACGGACCGGTTGGTGCCGCTGCTGCGCGATCAGGATCCAATTGTGCGTGCGGTCGCGGCGCGCAGCCTGCACCGGCTCGGCTGGCGTCCGTCCACTGACGCGCAGAAAATCAACCAGATTCTCGCGCTGGGAAATTTGCAGCAACTGTTGACGATGGGACCGGAGGCGGTGGAACCGCTGTTGGAGCTGATGCGCTACGGCCCGCCGAACAAGCAGCTTTCCGCTGTCAAGACACTTGGCCAAATCAAGGATCCGCGGCTCGTCCGCACGATGCTCGAAGCGTTGAAAAAAGAAAGTCCAGCCGTGCGCATCGCCGCCTTGGAAGTGCTGGAGCGGATTGCTGATCCGGCGACGTATCCCGAAGTGGAGAAATTGCTCAAGGACACCAGCGCCAGCGTGCGCAGCGCCGCCGTGGATGCGGCGACGCGTTGCGGCGGGCAGCGCGCGGTGCCGGTTTTGCTCGCTGCTTTGAAAGACACCTCGTGGGAAGTCCGGCGCGCGGCGGCCAAGGCGCTGGGGTTCATCGGCGAGAATTCCGCCGTGCCGGGCTTGTGCGAATTAATTCAAGATCCCGACCGCGATGTGCGCGAGGCGGGCATTTCGGCGCTGGGGCAGATCAACGATGTGCGCGCCTTGGTGCCGCTGGTCACGGCGTTGCTGGATGTGGAGCGGACGGTGCGCACGCTGGCCCACGCCACGCTGAGGAAATTGAAGAAGGACTGGGAGCAGTCGCCGCTCATCGCGGAAGCAGTGCCGGCGGTGCAGGCGGCGTTGAGCCATCCGGATTACTGGGTGCGCTACAGCGCCACGCAACTGATCGAGCAATTAAAAATTGACGTGGACCGTTTCACGGAGCAGATCGATGTGTCGCTGGCGCCCAAGGTCGAAACCACGCCGCCGCATGTCGCGCTGCCGTTTCTGGCGGATTTGCTTTTTGACCGTGACCGCGATCTGCGCGTGGCTGCCGCCGAGGCGCTGGCGCGTTTGCGCGAGCGCGGGGCCGCGACCGTGCTGGCCGCCGCCGCGCGCGATGCCGACCACGCCGTGCAAAACGCGGCACAGGCCGCGCTGGCCGCCTTGAACTGAAATTAATTTTTGTGCCCAAAGAAAATAAATCCGAACCGCGGCACCACGTTTTAATCGTGGATGCCGACCGCGATTATCTCGCGGCGGTGGGCGATGCGTTTCTTTGGTTGAGCGAAAACACCTGGCAAATTCACACTGCCACCGGCGCGACGCCGGCGCTGGCGGCGGTTGAGACGGGAAAAATTCAACTGGCGATTCTGGATGTGCAGCCGGCGGGCAGCGATGTGGTGGAACTGATCAACCAGTTGCTCCAGCAGCAGCCGAAGCTGAAAGTCGTCGTCATGGCCGGCACGGCCACCGAGGAAAAACGCGCCACCAGTCTCGCCGCCGGAGCCGGTTTGTTTCTGGAAAAACCGATGTCGCCCGAAGGCATGAAGGCGATTTTTCAAAGTCTATGCGAGTTGGCAGGCTGGGCGGTGCCGCTGACGAATCCCGCCGCCCGGCGCGGCGTCACCATCACCGACCTCATCCACATCGAATGTCAGGCGCGCAATTCCTCGGTGCTCGAAATCTTTCGGGAACATTCGCTGGGGCGGATTTACATTGAGGAAGGCCAGATCATCCATGCCATTTGCGGCGAACTTTCCGGCGAAGTCGCTTTTCAAAAACTGCTGGGCATCGCCGGCGGCACATTTGAACTGCGCGATTTCGAACTGCCGCCGGAACGCACGCTCAACCGCACCTGGGAATATCTGTTGGGCGAGGCCACGCGCCAGCGGGAGTTGTCCGAGTTTCGCGCACGTGCCAGCGGCATGGTTTCCGGCAGCGCTGCGGTTTCGACCGAGCCGGCCGGCCAGGCCTCGGAACTGCTCATCTGTTCCGGCACCGGCGAGATGCTTTACCAGTGGCAGTGTGCCGACGCCGCCGCGCGGCTGGGGCTGCTGCAAAAAATCGCCCAGCGCGCCGAGACGCTGATTCCCGAACTCCAGCTTGGCAAACTCGACCGGTTGGAACTCCAGCTTGCCGACGGTCGCGCCATCCTCCAGCCGCGTGCCGACCGGTTGGTTTTTGCGCGAGTTGCCGACCGCGCCGTGAATGCATGAAAACCGATTTCAAAACCTGGTTTGCCAGCCTGCCCGCCGTGCCGGGCGTGATTGCCTGCGGCGTGCGCCAGGCCAACGGCAAATGGGGCGGCTTCGGCGACGAGAAAAAATTTCCGGCGGAAAAAATTGAGAAAGTGCTCAAGCAATTCGCCGAGCTGCACGAACCGCTGGCGGCGGATTTTTATCCGCGTTGGACGACCTGGGCGTTTGAATACGGCCAGCTCCGTTTTGTTCCGCGACCGGACAAATGGCTTTTGATGTTGCTCGTCAGTCCCGAAACTGAGGCGGCACAAAATCTGGATCAACTGTCGGAGAAGTTCCTCGCGCTGTCGGCGAAGTGAGTTTGGTGGGATCTTGGCTCAAGCCGCAAAATCCACGTTCGGCACGTCACGCACCGCCGGCGGCACGCTGAAAAAATCGCCCTCCGACTGGAAGCCAAATATTTTCGCCACGAGATTGCTGGGAAACGTCTCGCACTTGTTCCGGTAGTCGCGCACGTTGCCGTTGTAAAACCGGCGTGCGGCCTGGATTCGGTCTTCGGTGTTCACAAGCTCTTTTTGCAGTTGGAGAAAATTATCGCTGGCCTTGAGCTGCGGATAATTTTCCACGACGACGAGCATCTGTTTCAGTGCGTCCACGAGCTGCACCTCGTCGCGCGACTGGTCGGCCACCGCGCCGTTGTTGGCAGCGCAACGGTTACGCAGCTCGGTCACGCGCTCTAGCACCTCGCGCTCGTGCGTCGCGTAGCCCTTCACCGTCGCAACGAGGTTTGGAATGAGGTCGTAGCGGCGCTTCAATTCCACATCCACGTCGCTCCACGATTCGCGGATGTAATTTTTCAGTCCGACCAGCGCGTTGTATTGCGCGATGACAAAAATGAGCGGGACCAAAACGAGGCCGGCGATGATGATGAGCGGAATGAGCAGTGACGGGTTCATGCGTTGGTGAAAAGATATTCCGGCAGCCGCGTGCGGATTTCTGCGAGCCGCTGGAGGTTGCGTTCGAATTCCGCCGCCGCGAGCCGCGAGTTGAAGGCGAGCGCGATGACCTCGTTTTCAAACTCCACGCTCAGGTCGCGGTTGGCGAGGAGATATTCCATCATCTGCGCGTTGCAGACATCGTAAGCGAATTTTTTGTCCGGCGAGCGCACGCAGAAAGTTTTAGAAAACTCGGCGGATTCAAATTTGATGTTCTGATAGCCGAACACTTCGGCGACCTTGAGGAAAAAATTTTCGCGCCGGATGGTCAGCTCGGGAAACGTGGTCGGCAACGTCAGGATGAAAAATGAAAACCAGTGGTGCTGGGTCGTCCGGTTGCCCTTGGAATCGGTCGAATAAGTCTGGTAGTGATAATCAAACGCCAGCACGTCGTATTGCCGATACGTTCCGGAAATCACGTTCGTTGCATAGCGGTTATCGCCTTGGTCAAGCTGCTTGAGGAAACCAAATCGCCCCGGAATGCCGTCATCCTCGCTTGCGTCGAAACTCAGATTCAGCCGCGTGGCCAGTTCACACAGCGCCTCGCGCCGTTTGCGTTCGGCGATGAAGTTGTAAATGACGCCGATCAGAATGATTCCAACCACCAGCACCGCGATCAGCGGGCCAATCGGCCAATCGGCATGGGTCTGGAAATTCACGCCGCATTTTTAAACCAAAGCCGGGTGACAGGCCATTACAAATTCCGGGGTGTTTTGGAATCGTGCCCGCGTGTTTTTCCTTTTCCCGATTTCGTTTTGCCCTCACCTTGTCTGGGTGAAGCTTGCTATCGCCGAAATCCGCCACGCCGTCCACGCCGCGCTTGCCGAAGACCTTGGCAGCGGCGATGTGACCACGCTGGCCACCGTTCCGGTCGGCGCCAAGTCCGTAGCGCTGATGAACGCGCGCGAACCGCTTGTAGTCGCGGGAATTCAATTTGCGGAAATCGTCTTTCGTGAACTTTCACAAAAAATAAAAATAAAAAATTTCGTGCGCGACGGCCAAAAAGTTGCTGCTGGCAAAACGCTGCTGAAAATTTCCGGCTCATCACGTGCCATTTTGAGTGCCGAGCGCGTGGCGCTGAATTTCGTCCAGCGGTTTTCCGGTGTCGCCACCGCCACCGCCGAGTTTGTTGATTTGGTGAGTGACACGAAGGCGAAGATTTTGGACACACGCAAAACCACCCCCGGCTGGCGGCGGTTTGAAAAATACGCCGTCAAATGTGGCGGCGGAAAGAACCACCGCCTCGGCCTGTTTGACATGGTGTTGATTAAGGACAACCACCTCGCCGCGCTGCAAAATGAAAAGCCGAACGCCATTGCCGCCGCTGTTTTCCGTGCCCGTAAAAAATTTCCAAAGCTGAAAGTGGAAGTCGAAGCCGATACTCTGGAACAGGTCGCGCAAGCTGCGGATGCCGGCGCGGACATCATCTTGCTCGACAACATGACGCCAACGCAGTTGCGACAGGCCGTGAAAATTGTGCAAGGCCGCTCGCATACGGAGGCCAGTGGCGGCGTGAATCTGAAAACCGTGCGCGCGATTGCCGGCAGCGGCGTGGATTATATTTCCGTCGGTGCCATCACGCATTCCGCTCGTGCCGTGGACATCGGTTTGGATTTCGCATGACCACGGACGCCAAAATTCTTTCCGCCCTGCGCGCCAATCCCGATAGCGTATCCGGCGCGCAACTGGCGGAGCAGCTCGCCATCAGCCGCGCCGCCGTTTGGGCGCGGATTGATGAATTGCGAAAGGCTGGCTATGAAATTGAAGCCGGACCACACTTCGGCTACCGGCTCGTCGGCTCGCCCGATGCTTTGCACGCAGACGATTTGCTGGCGCGGTTGGGTAAAACTAAAGTCATCGGCCGCGACATTCGCGTGTTTGAAGAGACTACTTCCACAAACGATGTCATTGAAAAACTTGCGCGCGACGGCGTGAAGGAAGGCGTTGTGGTGTTTGCCGAATCACAAACGAAGGGCAGGGGACGGTTGGGCCGGAAATGGATGTCGCCGACGCACAAAGGACTTTGGTTTTCCATTTTGCTGCGGCCGGAATTGACGCCGCAGGAAACGACACAGTTGACCGTGGCTTCGGCCACCGCATTGCGCCGCGCGATAAAAAATGTTGCGGGAATTTCTGCCGAAATAAAATGGCCGAACGATTTGCTCATCGACGAAAAAAAAGTCGTGGGCATCCTGACGGAGATGAGCGCGGAAGTGGACCGCGTGCGGCACGTCATTCTCGGTATCGGCGTGGACGTGAATCAGGACGCAGCGGAATTTCCGCCGGAGCTGCGCAAGATTGCCACGTCCTTGAAGGCCGAAGCGGGCGAGGAAATTTGTCGGGCGGAACTGGCGACGGAAATTTTGCGGGAATTGGATTTTGATTATGCCCGGATTTGCAGCGGCAAGTTTGCGCAGGTGGCGGATGAATGGGAAACCGGTTGCCTGACGATTGGAAAAAATGTTTCGGTGCAGATGGGTTCGCGGCAGATTCGTGGCTGCGCGGAAGCTTTGGACGATGACGGCGCGCTGCTCGTTCGCACGGAACACGGCCACCTGGAACGGATCATCGGCGGCGACGTTACCTTGGAAAAATGATTTTACTTTTCGACATCGGCAACACCCACACGCACATCGGGCTGGCTGATGAAAAGTGCGTGCTGAAACAAACCGACATCTCCACACTGACGTGGTTTGGCGGTGGCGCGGCGGCGCTGGTGAAAAAATTCACGGGCAAAAATAAAATTACCGGCGCCATTTTGTGCAGCGTGGTTCCGCGCGCGACACCGCTCGTAAAGAAATTTGTTCGCACCGCCTGGAAAGTAAATGCGCTCGAATTGAATCCAACTACGATTCGCGGCGTGGACATTGATTATCCGAAGCCGAACTCGATTGGCCCGGATCGTTTGGCGAATGCGGTGGCGGCCAAAAACTGTTTTGGCGCGCCGGTGGTGGTGGTGGATTTCGGCACGGCGGTCACGTTTGATGTGGTGAACGCAAAAGGCAATTACGTTGGCGGCATCATCGCGCCGGGGCTGGCGGCGATGACGAATTATCTGCACGAAAAGACCGCGCTGCTGCCGAAGATTGAAATCCGCGAGGTCAAATCGGTGGTCGGCAAAAGCACCGAGCACGCGATGTTGGTCGGCGCGGTGCATGGTTATCGCGGTTTGATTCGCGGGCTCATTGGCGAATTGAAGGACGAGTTGAAGATCAAGAAATTGCCGGTCGTGGCGACGGGTGGTTATGCAAAATTGATCGCGGCGAAGCTGCCGGAGATTTCTGCAGTCGCGCCGGATTTGACGCTCGAAGGTTTGCGGTGGGTGTGGCTGGCGCATTCTGCGGCTGAACTCCGCGATTGAGTCTGCCGTCATTTCGCGTAGTATTTGCGGTCTATGTCCAGCAGCCGCCGACAATATCCGTTTCACCTGATCGAACCCAAGTGGCAGCAAACTTGGGAGCAGCAGCAGGCGTTCCGCGCTTTTAACCCTGGTGAGGAAGTGCCGGCGAACCACCCATTTGGTGTCCGTCACGGACTTTCCGGCAAGGTGGCCGCAACGCAGTTGCCCAAGAAGTTTTACATCCTCGACATGTTTCCGTATCCGAGCGGCGCGGGCTTGCATGTTGGCCATCCCGAAGGTTACACCGCCACGGACATTCTGGCGCGCTACCGACGCGCCGCCGGCTTCAATGTTTTGCACCCGATAGGCTGGGATTCGTTCGGCCTGCCCGCCGAGCAATACGCCGTTAAGACCGGCCAGCATCCGCGCGTGACGACCGAGGCAAACATCGCCAACTTCACGCGCCAGATCAAAAGCCTCGGCTTCAGCTACGACTGGTCGCGCGAACTCGCCACGACCGACGTGGAATATTTCAAATGGACGCAATGGATTTTTCTCAAGCTTTACAACTCGTGGTTCAATCCGGAAACGAACAAGGCCGAGCCGATTGAAACTCTGGAATACCCATTAAATTGGGACGAATCTCAACGCCGAATTTATCGTGATTCCAAACGTCTCGCTTACGTTTCCGAAGCTCCGGTGAATTGGTGTCCGGAACTCGGCACAGTTCTTGCCAACGAAGAGGTTATTGACGGCAAAAGCGAAGTCGGCGGCTTTCCGGTCGTTCGGAAACCAATGCGTCAATGGATGCTTCGAATCACGGCCTATGCCGAAAAACTTTTAGCCGATCTTGATACGATTGACTGGAGCGATTCGCTCAAAGAGATGCAGCGGAATTGGATTGGGCGGAGCGAAGGTGCCAGTGTTTTATTCAAGGTGGATTCAGATGATTCGGCAATCGAAGTTTTCACGACTCGCCCTGATACCTTGTTTGGCGCGACATATATGGTGCTTGCACCTGAACATTGGGCGGTGGCAAAAATCACGACTCCACTACAACAGAATGCCGTTCGTGATTACAAGGTTTCAATAGCTGGCAAATCTGACTTAGACCGCACTGAACTCGCCAAGGAAAAGACCGGCGTGTTCACCGGCGCTTTCGCCATTAATCCGGTCAATGGTGAGAAGATTCCCGTCTGGATTGCCGATTACGTTCTCGCCAGCTATGGCACCGGCGCCATCATGGCCGTGCCCGCGCATGACACTCGCGATTTTGAGTTCGCCACGAAATTTAATTTGCCAGTTATTCAAGTTGTTCAACCGACGGATTCAAAAACAGATTGGCAAAATTTCACTGGCGATGGCGTTGCCGTAAATTCAGGATTTCTCAACGGCCTGCCAACTGCCGAAGCCAAAAAGAAAATCACCACTTGGATCGAAGAAAAAAATCTCGGCAAAAAAACCATCAATTACAAATTGCGCGACTGGCTGTTCAGCCGCCAGCGTTACTGGGGCGAGCCGTTCCCGATTGTTTGGAAAAAGGACGCCGCCGGAAATCTGTATCACGAAGCGTTGCCGGAAAGTTCGTTGCCGCTGCTGCCGCCATCGCTCGAAGATTACAAGCCCACCGCCGACGGCCAGCCGCCGCTCGCCCGCGCGAAGGGTTGGTTGAATCTGCCCGACGGCTCGGTGCGCGAGACGAACACCATGCCGCAATGGGCCGGCTCGTGCTGGTATTATCTGCGCTACACCGATGCGAAGAACGCGCAGTCATTCGTCGGTAAAGACGCGGATAATTATTGGATGGCTTCGAACGGCAAGGCTGCCGGCGTGGATTTATACGTCGGCGGCACCGAGCACGCCGTGTTGCATCTGCTTTACGCGCGTTTCTGGCACAAGGTGTTGTTCGATCTCGGCTACGTCTCCACACCAGAACCGTTTTACAAGCTGGTCAATCAAGGTCTGATTCTCGGCGAAGACGGCCAGAAGATGTCGAAGAGCCGCGGCAACGTGGTGAACCCCGACGATGTGCTGGTGGAATATGGCGCGGATGCGTTCCGGCTTTACGAAATGTTCATGGGCCCGTTGCAGGACACGAAGCCATGGAACACCAAGGGCGTCGAGGGCGTATATCGTTTCCTCGGCCGCGTATGGCGGTTGTTCGTGGATGAAAAAGCGGAAACCGCTTTTGAACAGGCCGAGACGACCGCGCAAAACAAAAATGAATTGCTGGATTTGATTTTGCTCGATGGCGGCATCACGGATGCCGCCGCCACGCCGGCGCAACTCAAGGCGTTGCACGCGTGCATCAAGAAAGTCACGGAAGATTTGGACGGGATGCGCTTTAACACGGCCATTTCCGCGATGATGGTTTTCGTGAACGAAGCGATGACTTGGCAGAACAAGCCGGTCACCGTGCTCAAGCCGTTTCTGCAACTGCTCGCGCCGTTTGCACCGCATTTGGCAGAGGAATTGTGGGCGCGGCTGCATTCCACTTTCGGTCAAACCGCGCCGTCGCTGGCTTACGCGCCGTGGCCGAAGTTTGACGCGGCGTTGCTGGTCGAGAGCGAAATCGAAATTCCGATTCAACGCGAAGGAAAAACCAAAGTAGTCAAATCTGTTTCTGTAAAAGCGGATAAGACTGAAATAGAAAAAATTGCAACTGATGCCGAAGAGATGCTGCCTCATTTGGAGGATCGTGCGATACAGCGTATTATTGTCCAGCCTGGTAGGTTTGTAAATTTGGTAACGAAACCGATTGGACACATCGCTGAAAAAATCGTGCAAGAGTATTTTTCCAAACAAGGAATTGAAATTGAAATTCAACCTCCGAATACTCGACATGACATCGAAATTCCGGCAACCGGAAGTTTTGTTGAGGTGAAAAGCAGTATCGAGGCTGACCTCAAGAAAATCAGGCCGATCTATTTGAGCGCGGCTCAATTTGAGGAAGCAAGGCAATCAGGGTCTTCAGGACATCCATTTGAATTACATTTTGTGACCGGAGTAAATCCAGATACAGGGTCTTTTCAAAATCACTATAAAATTCCTAGCGATTTCATCTCGAAGGAAGCTAAGCCTATGGCGTCAAAAAATGGATGGGTGCTTCCAGTGAGCGGCTCGTTTGAACAGTTTAAGCTGTGAAATTATTTTTCTCCACTGGCGAGAATCGTCTGAAAATGCGGCGGCTGTTCCTCGGCGGCGACGATGCTGATTTCAATCTTCTTGAAACCGGCGGCTTCGAGCCACCGGTGCAGATCGCTCTCGGCAAAACCCAGCCAGCGGTCGCCGTAAAGCTCGCGCGCCTTGTCGAAGTTGTGCTTCAACAAATCGAGAATCAAAATCTGGCCGTTTGGCTTCAGCAACTTCGCCGCGCTGGCCAGCGCCGCTGCCGGATCTTCGGCGTGATGCAAAGCTTGGCTCAGGATCACCAGATCAACGCTGTTCGCCTCAATCGGCGGGTGTTGCAAGTCACCCTGCCGAAACTCCAAATTCTTTAGGTGGTTCTTCTTTGCCTTGGCCGCGCCGAACGCCACGATTTTTTCCGAGTTGTCCACGGCGATGACCTTTTTGCAGCGGCGCGCGAGCAGTTCACTCAACAGGCCTTCGCCCGCGCCCAAATCGGCGACGACGAGCGGCGGCAAAATCCGCAGCAACAAATGGCCAAAGGCCTCCCACGAACGGCCGGGGCCGTAAACCCGGTCGAAGCGGCCGGCCACCTGGTTGAAGAAAACCTGCGCCTGCTCTTTGCGGCGGGCGAGGACGCGCTTCAAATTGATCTGGTCGCCGGAATGTTCCGACAGTTCCTTCGCGCCGCGAATGGCGAGTTGAATAAACTCGCTCGCGACGGAATCGGCCTGCGGATTGAGCCGATAAAATGTGCGCTTGCCTTCGCGGCGCGCTTTCACCAGCGCGCAATCCGACAGCAGGCCGAGATGTGTGGAGATGCGCGACTGGCCGAGGCGCGTGACTTCCTGGAGCTCGTTTACCGACAGCTCTTCTTTTTCCAGCAGCGCGACGATGCGCAGCCGCGTCTGGTCGGACAACGCCCGCAGAGATTTCAAGGTTGAGGTCATGTTTGGTCTGGCACGCCAATTTTTCTTGCAAAAGCATTTGACGCGCTTTGAAAGTGTTATATCATCCTATCTTGATACGTCAATATGTTGTTGGCGACAAACCGAAATAAAATTATGAGCAACCGTTACATCTTCTCATCCGAGTCCGTCGGCGAAGGCCATCCGGACAAAGTGGCCGATACTATTTCCGACGCCGTGTTGGACGCCTGTTTTACGCAGGACAAGTTCAGCCGCGTCGCCTGCGAAACCTACGTGAAGTCCAACATCGTCATCATCGGCGGTGAAATCACCACCAAGGCCAAGCTGGATTACGTCGCCATCGCGCGCAAGGCCATCCGCGAAATCGGCTACGTCAACGACGACGATGTGTTTCATGCGGACAAGGTTTTCGTCAACGTCATCGTCACGCAGCAGTCGCTCGACATCGCGCAAGGCGTGGATGCCAAAAAGGCCAAGGGCAAGAAGACCGCGAAGCAGGGCGCCGGTGACCAGGGCTTGATGTTCGGTTACGCGGCGAATGAAACGCCGGAGCTGATGCCCGCGCCGATCATGTTTGCGCACCGCCTCGGCCGCGAGCTTACGAGAATTCGCAAGAGCGGCAAAGTCGCTTGGCTGCGTCCGGACGCGAAGTCGCAGGTCTCGGTCGTTTATGAAAACGGCAAGCCGGTTTCCATTTCCAACGTCGTCATCTCCACGCAGCACGCGGCGGATGTCGAGCACGCGGAGATTGAAAAATTCTGCATCGAGCAGGTGATCAAGAAAGTTCTGCCCGCGAAAATGCTCACGGCGAAAACGGAATTTCTCATCAATCCCACCGGTCGTTTCGTCGTCGGCGGACCGCAGGGCGACACCGGTTTGACCGGCCGCAAGATCATCGTGGACAGCTACGGCGGTTCTGGTCGTCACGGCGGCGGCGCGTTCTCCGGCAAAGATCCGACGAAGGTGGACCGCAGCGCCGCTTACATGGGCCGCTGGGTTGCGAAGAACATTGTCGCCGCCAAGCTCGCCGACAAGTGCGAAGTGCAGTTCGCTTACGCCATCGGTTATCCCGACCCGGTCAGCGTGTATGTGGACACGTTTGGCACCGGCAAGGTTTCCGATGAGAAGATCGTCAAGGCCGTCAACCAGGTATTCAGCTTCCAGCCGGCGGACATCATTGACCAGCTCAATCTGCGCCGCCCGATTTACAGCAAGACCACCAACTACGGTCACTTTGGCAAGAGCGACAAGGACCTCACCTGGGAAGCGACCAACAAGGTCGAAGCCCTGTTGAAAGTAATTTAAACCCAATCAACCAACCAAATTATCATGGCCAAGATTCAACTGTCTCCGTCCCGCAAAACCATCGTCAAGGCTGCCAAAAGCGGTGCCGCCAAAAACGACTTCGCCGTCCGCGACCTCTCGCTTGCCGAGTGGGGCCGCAAAACGATTCAGGTGTCCGAGCACGAGATGCCCGGCCTGATGTCCATCCGCAAAAAATACGGCGCGAGCAAGCCGCTCAAAGGCGTGCGCATCACCGGTTCGCTGCACATGACCATTGAGACGGCGATCCTCATTGAGACGCTCGTGGAACTCGGCGCGTCGGTGCGCTGGGCGAGCTGCAACATCTTCTCGACGCAAGACCACGCCGCCGCTGCGATTGCCGCTGCTGGCATCCCCGTGTTCGCGCACAAGGGCGAGACGCTCGAAGAATATTGGGACCTGACGCTCCGCGCGCTCACGCATCCCGGCAACAAAGGTCCGCAGCTTATCGTCGATGACGGCGGCGACGCGACGCTTTTGATTCACAAGGGCTACGAACTCGAAAACGGCGACACCTGGGTCAACACGCCCAGCGACAACCACGAAGTGGCCGTCATCAAGGCGCTGTTGAAAAAGGTGGCGAAGGAACGCCCCGGTTTCTGGCACGAAGTCGTGAAGGATTGGAAAGGCGTTTCCGAAGAGACGACCACTGGCGTGCATCGCCTCTACCAGATGCTCGAACAGGGCAAGCTCCTCGTGCCCGCCATCAACGTCAACGACTCCGTCACCAAGTCCAAGTTCGACAATCTCTACGGCTGCCGCGAGTCGCTGGCCGACGGCATCAAGCGCGCGACCGACGTGATGGTCGCTGGCAAAGTTGCTTGCGTCTGCGGTTACGGTGATGTCGGCAAAGGCTCGGCGCATTCGCTGCGCGGCTTTGGCGCTCGCGTCATCGTCACCGAGATTGACCCGATCAATGCCCTGCAGGCCGCGATGGAAGGGTTTGAAGTCACCACCGTGGAAGACACGCTCGGCACCGCTGACCTTTACGTCACCACCACCGGTAACAAGGACATCATCACGCTGGAACACATGGCGAAGATGAAAGACCAGGCCATCGTCTGCAACATCGGCCACTTCGACAACGAGATTCAAGTGGACCGTTTGAACGCCGCCAAGGGCGTGAAGAAGCTCACCATCAAGCCGCAGGTGGACAAATACACCTTCGCCGATGGCCACAGCATTTACATGCTCGCCGAAGGCCGGCTCGTGAACCTCGGCTGCGCCACCGGCCATCCGAGCTTCGTGATGTCGAACAGCTTCACCAATCAGGTGCTGGCCCAGCTTGATTTATGGAAGAACAAGGACACGGCGAAAGTCGGCGTCTATCGTTTGCCCAAGAAGCTCGACGAAGAAGTCGCCCGCCTGCATCTGGAAAAGATTGGCGTGAAGCTGACCAAGCTGTCTAAGGCGCAGGCCGAATACCTCGGCGTGCCGGTGGAAGGCCCCTACAAGCCGGAACACTACCGCTACTGAAATTTCGCACAGCGAAACCCGCACAAGGCGAACGGAAAGCTCCGTTCGCCTTGTTGCTTTGTCCGCTGCGGCGCCGCCCGCGCACCACTGTGCCACGTCCCGGCGCGATGGGACAAAATTGGACAATCCGGGGGGCAAAACGGGCTAAAACCAGCACCCTTCCGATCAAAGACCCATCAAAGAGGAAGCGTGGAGGAGAAGCGGAGCAAGGCCGCATGTGACAAGACACGGGCGGACGCCGGAAAAAGTCCCGGCGAAAACGGGACAAAATGGCGCGGGGTAAATGGGGGTATCCGGAATGTTATTGGATGGATTTTATTCTGTCAGGCGGTCTGGTTTTATCGTGCCTGCACCCCTCGCTTAATGGGATGGACAGAGACATCAACTGAAGCTGATGAACATTGCCACTTTCATCGGTGGTCTCAATAGTGATCGTATAGATTGGCGGTTTCGCACTTTCAAATACTTCCGCCCGCAGATTTACGCTTAGGGGACCCGTGATTTTCCAATCTTGAAAAAAACGATTGCGCGGCTGATTGCTTGTCACCTGGGTGATCCGGCTTATCGGGGACGGGTCATAATTATCCACCGCGTTGACTTTGAGATTAACGCAAACCATCCGGTTGTCTGGTGGCCAGAGAACATTGGGGGTTGCTGAAAGGCTCTCAATCGTGGGTGGCGTCGAGTCTTCCGGCACAACATTAAATTCTCCGCCTAGCACGTTCATCCCGCTTAATTCGGGATAGTATTGCGTGCTGAGCAACGCGCCGGTCTTTGAGTATTCTTCAAACAGCCCCCACTCATTCCCATTAGCCGCCCACAAAGTTCCCGTGGCTGGATCCAGGGCCAAGGCGGAAATTTTATCGTGGGAAACTGGAAAGGCGGTGAGTAATTGTCCGGTTGAGGAATAGTTTCTAATCTCGGATTTGTTCCAGCCCGAGACCCAAAATGAATTGTTTGACGGATCGAAGGCGATGCCGATGAAGTCGTCACTCGTGCCGCCGATGGCGAATAGGGGTTGGGGATTGCTCCAATTTGAATTGAAGCGGAGCACGCGATTCTGGGTAAAATCCCAGGCATATCGGTAGTAGCCATCACTGGCGCCGTCACAAATCAAAGTGCCGGGAACATTGGGAAACGTGGAATCGGTGCCGATAGCCTTGCCGTCGAGGGAGTATTCACTGTCCAGAAACCCGCTGGCACCGACCGATAACTGCACCGTTCCCATCACTGAGATAGCATATGAATTGTTAGGTATGTCCCAACTTTTAATTACATTGGTTCCCTGCACTATGATGAGTGTGTTCTGCTGCCCGGCAGTCAAGTATAACGGGCTGACCGGGCCCGCCAGAACTGCGGCCGACAGCAGTAGCGGGAGCAAGACGGGAACGACTGGCAAAATGATACTTCCCTTGGCAGTCAACGCCACTGATGGAATTTTGTTTTTCAAACTTAAGACCATGAATTCAAGCGTGCGCCGGACGTATGAGGTTGTCCAGTCCATTTCCGCATAGTCCGAACCGGCGCAGGGCGGCGTCCTGAACCAAGGGGGAATTAATCTGAAACTACGGCTTGGCTTCGGGCGTCCGTTGGTGAAATCATTACGGCCAGCCATGAAAGCAATATCACTTTTCCTGTTATCCCTCTCGCTGGCACTCGCACTGCGCGCGGAAGCCGCCGGTTCGCTCGCGGCGAACTTCCAGCAGCCGCCGGCCGACGCGCGGCCGTGGGTGTATTGGTTCTGGAACAACGGCAACGTCACCAGCAACGGCATCACCGCCGACCTCGAGGCGATGCAACGCGTGGGCATCGGCGGCGTGCTCATCATGGATGTGAAGGAGCGGTTCGCGCCGCCGCAGGGCACGGCGGAATTCATGAACGCGGAATGGCAGAACCTGTTTGAGTTCGCGGTGCAGGAAGCAGGGCGGCTGGGTTTGGAAATCAACATGGCGAACGGACCAGGTTGGTGCGGCAGCAGCGGACCGTGGATTACGCCTGCGCTGTCCATGCAAAAGCTGATCTCGACCAATCTCGCGGTGACGGGAACGACGAATTTTTCCGCAGTGTTGCCCGTCGCCAAATTCGGCTTCGGCAAGGAGTGGCATGATGGCTTTTCCAGTTCGGTGAAATATCCGGATTACTATGAAGACATCGCAGTGTTGGCCTGGCAGGTGACAACGAATGGAGTGATTCCCGCTCGCGCAGTGGTGAACCTCACGGCGCAGCTCGGCGCGGATGGGAAATTGAATTGGACCGTGCCGCCGGGGACCTGGCAAATCCAACGCATCGGTCACACGACCACGGGGTCGTCCACGCGCCCGCCAGTAGCCGGTGGCAACGGACTGGAGTGCGACAAGCTGGGCGCGGCGGGCATGGACGCGCATTTCGCCGGTATGATGGCGAAACTAGTTAAAACCGCCGGGCCGCTGGCGGGCAAGGCGCTCACGGCCACGCACATTGACAGTTGGGAGGTCGGCTCGCAGAACTGGACGGCAAACATGCGCGAAGAATTTCAAAAGCGGCGCGGCTATGACCCGCTGCCGTGGCTGCCGTGCCTGACGGATGTGACGCGCGAAAAAGTGAAGGACAAAGCCACGACGCATTTCGCGCACACGCTGGATGACGCGGCAACGGCGGCGCGGTTCCGCTGGGATTTTGACCAGACCATCGCGGAGCTGCTGGCGGAGAATTATTCCGGCCGCATCGCTGAACTCGCGCACGCAAACGGTCTGCGCTACTCGCTGGAAGGTTATGATTTGCCCTTCGGCGACGAATACACCTACACCGCGCGGGCGGATGAGCCGATGACGGAATTTTGGACGATGGGCTGGAGCGGGCGAACCACGCAGTCCAAGGCGGAGGAAATGGCATCGGTCGCACACGTCTATGGCCATGCGATTGTCGGGGCGGAATCGTTCACCTCCGGCGACAAGGAGGAATGGAAACTGACACCGGCGGACATCAAGGCGCTCGGCGACTATGAATTTGCGCAGGGCGTGAACCGCTTCGTCTTTCACCGTTACGCGCATCAGCCGTATCTCGACCGCGCACCGGGCGCGACGATGGGGCCTTGGGGCCTGCACTACGAGCGCACGCAGACGTGGTGGGAGCTGTCGAGTGCGTGGCATGAATATCTCTCTCGCTGCCAGTATTTGCTGCGACAGGGGAAATTCACGGCGGATGTGCTTTACCTCCGCCCGGAAGTGCCGAACCAGACTTATTACACGCCCGATTTACCGCCGCCGGCAGGGTATCGCTTTGACGAGATCAGCGCGGAGGCATTGCAGCAACGCGTTTCGGTGCAAGCTGGAAAACTCGTGCTGCCGGACGGCATGAGCTACCGCGTGCTGGTGCTGCCGCCGGTCAAAACCATGACGCCCGCGCTGCTGGCAAAAATTCAGGAGCTGACGCGCGCGGGCGCTACCGTGGTCGCCAGCGGCGCGCGCCCGCAAACGTCGCCAAGCTTGCAGGATTTTCCCAAGTGCGACGACACGGTGGCCAAACTCGGCGGCGAGCTTTGGGAAAATTGCGATGGCAAAACCATCACCGAAAACTCGCTGGGTCAGGGGAAATTTATCTGGGGCCAGCCGCTCGAAAAAGTATTGGCCGACCTGGACGTGCCGCCGGACTTTGCCGCGAACACGAAATTAAACTGGATACACCGGCATGTGGACGGCGCGGAGATTTACTTTGTGGCGAACCCGGCCGGCACGGCGGTCGAAGCGCGCTGCACGTTCCGCGTGCAGGGACTGCTCCCGGAATGGTGGAATCCCGAGACGGGCGAAACGACGTTGCTGGCGACTTACGAGGCCACGGCGGCGGGCATCACCGTGCCGCTGCGGCTGGGGCCGAGCGGTTCCGGCTTCATTGTGTTCCGCCAAAGCGCGACGGGCTTTGACCCGGTGGTGAAATTATTGCGCAACGGCGAGCCGCTGCTGGAAACGGTGCCGCAGCGGGAAGACTTGAAAATCGTGTCGGCCAGCTACGGTGTGCCCGGCGACGCGGCGCGGACGCGGGACGTGCGCGAGCAGGTGCAAGCGCTAGTCGCCCAAGGCAAAACCACGTTTCAGGTTGGAGACTTGGCGGAATCGGGCGACCCCGCTTATGGCACTGTGAAAACGCTGGCCGTGGAATTTACCGCCGCCAGAAAAACGTTCAAAGCCACCGGCAAAGATCCCGAGCCCATCACGCTCAGTGCGCTGGTGCCGGCGCCGGAACGCCCGGCGGAAATCCTTGGCGACGCGGCGGGAAACCTGCACCTCGCCGCCCGCGAACCGGGCAGCTACGAATGGGTCACGGCGTCCGGCCGGACGAACCGCGCGGAAATTACGGAGGTGACGCCGCCGCTGGAAATCAACGGCCCGTGGCAGTTGGCATTCCCGCCCAAGTGGGGCGCACCGGAATCCGTGACGCTGACGAACCTGATTTCCTGGAGCGACAGCGCGGATGCCGGCGTGAAATATTTCTCCGGCACGGCGACCTACCGGACGACGTTTGAGTTTTCAAAATCAAAAACGCCCGATACAAGATTCCGGCTCACGCTCGGCGAGGTGCGGGTGATGGCGCGCGTGAAAGTGAACGGGCAGGATTGCGGCATCGCGTGGAAACCGCCGTATCAAGTGGACGTGACCTCGGCCATCAAGGCAGGCGAGAACCGGCTGGAAATTTCCGTCGCAAATCTGTGGCCGAACCGGCTGATCGGCGATGCGGCCCAGCCGGTGGAGAAGCGGTTGACGTGGAGCTCCTGGGAACCGTTCAAGCCCGGCACACCGCTGCTGCCGTCGGGACTGCTGGGACCGGTGCAAATCGAGGTGCAAGAGTAAGCCTAGCGGACTTGACCGCCGCTTCCCAAACAATATCGGCTACCCATGAAATCATATATACCATTTCTGTGCGCGCTGCTGTTGCCGGCCATACTTTTGGCGGCCGAACCGCCGCGCCAGCAGCTCAATTTCAATCGCGAATGGAAATTCCAACTGGGCGATCCAGCCGGCGCGGAAGCGGTGATGTATGATGATGCCAAGTGGGACGACATCGGGCTGCCGCATTCCTTCAGCATGCCGTATTTCGCGGCAGCGAGATTCTACACCGGCTATGGCTGGTATCGGAAACATTTTGCGGTGCCGACAACCTGGTCCGGCAAGAAAGTCTTCCTCGAATTTGACGGCGCTTTTCAGGATGCGGAAGTCTTCCTCAACGGCCAGCGCCTCGCTGAGCATCAGGGCGGTTACACCGGGTTTTCAGTGGATATCACCGGTGCGGTGAAGCCGGGCGACAACGTGGTGGCCGTTCGGCTCAACAATCTTTGGAACGCGCAACTGGCACCGCGCGCGGGCGAGCACACTTTTTCCGGCGGCATTTATCGCGACGTGCGGCTGGTGGTCACCGCGCCGATGCACGTGGCGTGGTATGGCACATTCGTCACCACACCGCAGGTGTCGGCGGCGACCGGCACGGTGAACGTGCAGACGGAAGTAATCAATGAATCCGGTGCGGCCAAATCCGCTGCGGTGAGAACCTTGGTGTTGGACACCAATGGCATAACTGTCGCGCAGATGGAATCCACGCAAACCATCGCGGCGGGGGCGACGAATATTTTCGATCAAACCAGCGCGCCGATTGCAAACCCGAAACTGTGGTCGCCGGAACATCCAAATCTTTATTCGGTCAAAACCGTCGTGTTGGATGATGGCAAGCCGGTGGACGATTACACGTCGCCGCTGGGTTTCCGCTGGTTCAAATTCACGGCCGACCAAGGTTTCTTCCTCAACGGTGAACATTATTATTTCAAAGGTGTGAACGTGCATCAGGATCATGCCGGCTGGGGCGACGCCGTGGCCGACAGCGGGTTTTTCCGCGACGTAAAACTGATGAAGGACGCCGGCTTCGATTTCATTCGCGGTTCGCATTATCCGCACGCGCCGGCGTTTGCGGCAGCGTGTGACGAACTGGGCATGTTGTTTTGGTCGGAGAATTGTTTCTGGGGCACGGGCGGTTTCAAAAACGCGAACTGGAGTTGCAGCGCGTATCCGACCAGCGCGGCGGACGACGCCGGTTTTGAAGCCAGCGTGAAGGCGAGTTTGCGCGACATGATCCGCATCCACCGCAATCACCCCAGCATCATCATCTGGAGCATGGACAACGAAGTTTTTTTCAGCAGCGGCGCGGTCATGCCGAAAGTGCGGAACTTATTGCGTGAACTGGTCGCGTATTCGCATGAACTGGATCCGACGCGGCCGGCGGCCATCGGCGGCTGCCAGCGCGGTGACATTGACAAGCTCGGCGACGTGGCCGGCTACAACGGCGACGGCGCTCGGCTCCCGGAATATCAGAATCCCGGCATTCCCAGCGTGGTCACAGAATACGGTTCGACCATCGCGGATCGGCCTGGCAAATACGAGCCGGGCTGGGGTGATTTGCCGGGCACGCCCGGTGCCGACAAAAACCAAGCCGGTTCGTGGCGGCTGCCGTGGCGCAGCGGCGAGGCAATCTGGTGCGGTTTTGACCACGGCAGCATCGCTGGGCGAAATTTTGGTGCGATGGGCTTGGTGGATTATTTCCGGCTGCCGAAGCGCTCATGGTATTGGTATCGCAACGAGTATCGGCAAATCCCGCCGCCGGCGTGGCCGGGCAACGGCGTTCCCGCCGCGCTGAAACTGACGGCGGACAAAAACACGCTGAACTTTGTGGACGGCACGGACGACGCGCAAATCATCGTGACCGTGGTGGACAAGGACGGGAACCCGATCAGCAATTGTCCGCCGGTGACGCTCACGATTGAATCCGGCCCCGGCGAATTTCCGACCGGGCCGAGCATTACGTTTGCGCCGGATTCAGACATCGCGATTCGCGACGGCAAGGCGGCGATGGAATTTCGTTCCTACTTCGCGGGCAAAACGTTGATTCGCGCCACGTCGCCGGGTTTGCAAGACGCGACGATTGAAATGATTTCGCGCGGCGAACCACAATTTATCGCCGGTCAAACTCCGTGCGTGAAGCCGCGTCCGTATGTGCGGTTCAGCGGCAGCGCCGCCAGCGCGCCGATTACCCTTGGCCGTAACAACCCGACGCGCGCCAGCAGTGAAGCCCCCGACCACAGCGGGTGGTTGGCCAACGACGGCAATTCCGCGACGTTCTGGCAGGCCGCCGCCGGTGACACGAATGCGTGGTGGCAGGTGGATTTGGAGCGCATCGTGACCATCCAAAAGACGAAGCTGACGTTTCCGACGCCGGGCAACTGGCGTTACACAATCCAAATATCCGACGATGGCGTGAGTGGCTGGAAATTGCTGGCCGACCAAAGCCAGACCACGAGCGATGAGCAAGCGCACGTGATAGCGGCGCAAAATTCGCCGCGCGGCCGTTTTCTGCGCGTGAACATTGTCTCTGCGCCGGCCGGTCAGAGACCAGCGCTGGCGGAATTCGAGGTGCAAGGAACCTTGCCGGCGCAATAAACTGTCGCTTGGGAAAACGCATCCCCGGCCGGCTTACGTAATAGCTAAATTTTTCCCCCGGTTATTGGACTTAATGCGAGGTTTTGTTCGCCGCCCAAATAACCTGACGGGTTTGGGGGAAACCTGGCGGAAAATCCATTGGAAACAAAAAAGCCCAGCCTTTGCTGGGCTTAAAGTGGTAGCGCGCACGGGAATCGAACCCGTCTTCACGAATTGAGAATCCGTTGTCCTAGCCGATAGACGAGCACGCCAAAACAGGGTTGAATTTTAACCGCGACCGCGGCGAAGTCAATGCGCGGCTACGACTCCACGTCTTCGCCGAGCTCCACGTTCCAGTAGGCCAGATCCACAAAATGTTTCCAGCTGTCGTGCTTGTGCAGGGTAAAGTTGATCTGCACGAACGGCCGCCATTTCGGACGCTTCGGTTTGCGGATGAGATTCATGCCGGCCTCGAACGGCGTGCGGTTGGACTTGCGGGTATTGCACGCGATGCACGAGCAGACGATGTTTTCCCACGTCGTCGGGCCGCCGCGGTCGCGCGGGGTGACGTGGTCAAGGTTCAGATCCCGCCGGTCGAAAACTTTGCCGCAATACTGGCAGGTGTCCTTGTCGCGCTCAAAAATGTTGTGCCGCGTGAACTTCACTTCCTTCTTCGGCATCCGGTCATACATGAAGAGCAGGATGATTTTCGGGACGCGGATGCGGAAGGAAATCGCGTGGATGGAGTCATCGGTCGGCGCGTTGGCGGAGACGTCGCGCCATTCCTGAAAATTAAACGTGCGGAACGAGCCGTCGGGATTGTTCATCACCACCTGCGCCTGGCCCTGAAAGAGAAGCGTGAGCGCGCGGCGGGCGGTGCAGACGTTGACCGCTTGCCAAAGCCGATTCAAAACCAATACATGCTGGTTCAGTGCCGATTTCATGGCGCAACTGGCTGGAACCGTAGCAAAACTTTTTCCGCCGGTCAATGCTTCCGCAGGTGACAGTTGGGTGACACGCGGCGCGGTTGCCAAAGTATTTTCCGTCTGGCATTGTGACGCGATGAAATTTCTCCTACTGGCCATTGGTCTGCTGGCCGCCGGCCTGTTGCCGGCGCGCGCGCAGCAGGATGCCGACGACAAATACATCGGCATCTACAGCCTGCTGCAGCAGGCCGACAACCTGGCGGAGACCGGCGATCCCGGCGAGGCGCTGGCCGCCTACACCGACGCGCAGAGGCAGTTGCTACAGATGCAAAAGCGCTTTCCTGCCTGGAACCCCAACATCGTCTTGTTCCGCCTGAGCCACGTGACGGATAAAATTGCCGAACTCCAGAAGCACGCCGCCCCCGTCAAAAAAAGTGCGACCCCGGTCGCGTCCGAAACGGTTTCCCCCAATGTGGTCACAGTCACCAACGCCGCCGACACGACCGCGCTTGACGATCTCCGCACGCAGTTGCAGGTCGCGCAGACGGCCAACGAGCTGCTGCAGGCCCGGCTCAAGGAGGCGCTCGCCGTCCAGCCCGCCGCCATTGACCCGCGCGAGCTGGAGCAGGCGCGGGAAAAAATCCGCTGGCTGATGAAGGAAAATGACCTGCTCAACGCCACCCGCAGCAACGCCGCGCCCGCCGTCGTCACGCAGGTCGTCACGAATTTCCAAACCGTTTATGTCACGAACGAGGCCCCGGCCATCGTCCAGCAATCGGCGCCGGTCATCGTCACCAATTTTGTGAACGTGGTGGTTGCCGATACCAACGCGTTGCTGGCAGTGCAGGCGAAACTGGCCATCGCCGAGAAAAATTACACGGATGAACATGACCGCGCGGAAACGCTCGCGTTGAAATTGAAGCAGCGGCCGGCGCCCGCACCGGCGGCGGCGAACACGGACAAATTGTCGGCGGACTTACAAGCGGCGCAGGCGCAGGTCGCCGCGTTGCAGTCAGCGGCTGAGGTGGCCGCGCTCGAAAAGGCCGCGCTGGAGCGCAAGCTGCAGGATTTGTCCGCCGCCACCAATGCCGGCAGCAGCGCCGCCGAGTATGAGTCCCGCCTCCGCGACCTCACGCAGGAGCGCGATGGTTTGATCGAGAAGCTCGACCGCGCGAACCAGCGCGGCTCCGGCAACCAGGACAGCAAGCTCCAGATTTCCGCGCTCACTGACGAGCTCGGCGTGCTGCGCGCGCGGCTGGCCGTGATGGAGGCCGTGCCCGCGCCGTTCTCGGCGGACGAGCAGGCGCTCTTCCGCACCGCCGTGCCGCAGCCGGCCAATCCCGACGCCGGCAAAATATCCGTCAACGCGCTGCCCGCCGGCACCGCCGAGCTGGTGGCCTCCGCGCAACGCCATTTCGCGCACCAGGAATTTGACGCCGCCGAGGCCGACTACCTCAAGATTTTGGAACGCGACCAGAACAACGGTATCGTCCTCGCCAACCTTGCCACCATCGAGCTGCAGGCCGACAAGCTGGCGGATGCCGAGAAGCACATCACCGCCGCCGTCGCGTTAAGCCCGAACGACGCCTACAATCTTTCCACGCTCGGCTACCTCAAGTTCCGGCAGGAAAAATTCGACGATGCGCTGGATGCCTTGAGCCGCGCGGCGCAGATTGATCCGAACAATCCGGAAATTCAAAATTACCTCGGCGTGACCCTGAGCCACAAGGGCCAGCGCAAGGCCGCCGAATCCGCCTTGCGCCGCGCCCTCCAGTTGAGCCCCAACTACGCGCCCGCGCACAACAACCTCGCGGTGATTTATCTCAGCCAGACGCCGGCGTGGCCGGAGATGGCCCGCTGGCATTACCAGAAGGCGCTCGACGCCGGCCAGCCGCGCAACGCCGATCTCGAGAAAATGCTCGCCGACAAGGGCGCGCCGGTGGCACCGTAATTTTCTGGAGCGGCGCTCTATGAGCGTCGTTTTCGGCGGTCACAGACCGCCGCTACCGGCCGGGAATTGCCTAATTAAATGCGCCAAGCCTTCCATGAAATCGTCATCGCCACGCGCGGACGCGGCTTGCTTGAATTCACCGGCGCGGTGGAGAAATGGCTTGCCGAAAACAAATTCCGCGCCGGCCTCGTGACGTTGCACCTGCAGCACACCTCCGCCTCGCTGCTCATCCAGGAAAATGCCGACCCCGATGTGCGCCGCGATTTCGACGCGTTTTTCGCGCGGCTCGTGCCGGACGGCGACCCGCTGTTCGTCCACACCGCCGAGGGCGCTGACGACATGGCCGCGCATATCCGCACCGCGCTGACGGCGGTGAATCTTTCCCTGCCGCTGCACGGCGGGCGGCTGGCGCTGGGGACGTGGCAGGGGATTTACCTGTGGGAACACCGCACGCGACCGCACACGCGCCGCGTGGCGCTGCACTTCATCGGGGAATAAGGATCGGTGGCCACGGCGCTTCACTGACCGAACCGATGTGCGCAGAATTTAGGGCGGCAATCTTTCACGTTGCGGCAAACGGCCGCGGTTACAGCCGCCGCTTTCATCCTGTAAGGATTCAATCCCTGCGGGATTGGCCGATGCGGTTCGTTTGCCCTGAAAATAGCCCAGTGCTTTAGCACTGGGTTGATTTCCCCACGCCTTCACTAAGTCCCGCATGGGACGGCAGAAAATTTCTTTCGTCCCTGACGGGACTTTCATTGTCTCGGAATACAAAAACCCAGCCCTAAAGGGCTGGGCTATTGTCGTGAACAGAATCTAATTCACCCCATCACGCCAATGGTGGCCACGTCGCTCCATTGGCCGACTTGCGCGTCGTTGAGACGGTAAACGGCCTTGTATTTCCAGACCGCACTGACGCCCGGCGCGGGCAGGGGTGAGATGTCAGCGTAATCGGGATTCGTGGTGAAGGTCAGCAGCACGAAACCTTTGCCATCGCCGCAGTCCTTCCAGAGTTCCAGGCTGTCCATGCCGAGCTTGGGCCAGCCGATGTGCGGATGCCCGGCGTTGAGCGAGAGCGTCAGCACCGGTTGATAGGTGGTCGGGTCCACCACCACCTCCGCGCCGATGATGCCGAGGTCTTGCGCGATGGCGTCGGTGCAGGCGGGATGTTTCTTGATGCGCACCGCCAGCGCAGTGGCGCGGCCAAAAATGTCCGGTGGCACGGTGGGCGGCGGCGTGCCGGGCGTGGGCGTCACCGGGATGTCACCCAGATTGTCGCCGTGGGCGGCCTGATGTTTGTAGGCCGTCCAATCGCGCGTGGTCTGGGTATGCGCCGCGTGCGCATTGCAGACGTAATCGAAGAACAGATCATCCGCCGTCTCCTGCGCCACTTCCGCCGGCGTCACGCCCACGGTGGCGGCATAGGTGGGCAGTTTGCCGGAAAAGTTTTTGAGCCACTTGCGGCGGCCCGGTTCGCTGGGGGGTAAAAAATAAGCTTTGGCCATAAGGTTTCAGGGGGTTGAGGTTGCGTTGGTTGTTTTCATAAATTAAGAGCGGAGCGCGACGGCGCGCGACTCGGTTTCCGCCACCGTCCAGCCGCGCTGGGCGGCCGCTGCCGGCAGCCATTGGGCGAAATGGGTCAGCCTGCGGTGCCGGTCGGGGCCGGTGGCGGGGATGAAGCTGGCTAACCGCTTGGCATCGCAGCGGTTCCGGCATTGCTTGGGAGTTTTCATGAATTTCTTTTAGCGGCTAAAACAATTCTTTTAGCGGCTAAAACAATTCTTTTGGCGGCTAAATAAGTTCTTTGGCCGGCTGAAAGAATTCTTTGAGCCGTTAAACAAGTTCTTGGGAAGCCTGAACAAGTTCTGGCAGCCTCCAAATAAGTTCGTTGGAACCGCCAAAGAATTCTTTGGGCGTCCGCAAGACTTGTTTGGCACCCTGCACCAGTTGCTTGGAACCCCGAAAGAAATCTTTGGAAGCCCCAACCAGTTGTCGCCGACCCTGCACCAGTTATTTGGCACCTTGCAGAAGTTGCTGGGGACCTTGAACAAGTTCGTTGGAACCTCCAAGGAATTGATTGGGCGGCTAAATAAGTTGCGGCCAGCGCCTAAAAAATTCCCGCCGGGACGCCGGGGATTCAGCGCGCGACCGGCCGGGTTGCGGCCGGGGCGGAAGGTGTTTTTTGCGGGCGCGTGCATTGACGTGCCTCATTCAACCACTTTTGTTGGCCCCGGTGAACGCAACTATAGTGGCATTTGCGACAGCTCGCCGGCTGCCGTTCCAGCCAGCGAAACGCCTCCAGATGTAATTGGAACAGGGGAATGCCAAACGCCCGCGCGATGCGTGAGGTGACGTTCAGCGAGGGATTTTTCTGGTCGTCCTCCACCCCGCCCAGCATCTGCCGGGAAACGCCCGCGCGGCGGGCCAGTTCAGAGAGCGTCCAGCCGCGCCGTTCGCGGCGGCGGCGGATGACGCCCGCCAGCGCCCGGTTTTCCGGCATCGGCAACGCCCACGTTAAATGCCAATCACTTTCCGTTCCTGCCCGTTTATTTTCCATAAATCCAAAATCGTCCTGCCCCAGTGAGCGGATAATTTCCGACCCGCAAAAAAATAAATCAAATAAATTTTCACCCGCGCCCGCCCCGCGCATGGCCGGCGGCCAAAGCCAAACCGGCGTCCCGCCGGGAGGACAGGGGTTGAAAGCGGGCGGGGGTTTAATGATGAATGTCCGCCGCTGCCGAAAACCGAACAAAGTTTTTAAAAAAAGTTTTCGGGGCGGAAGGCGGACTTGTAGCGGCGGTCTATGACCGCCGGGGCGGGCGCAACGGGAAAAGACGGCGCTCACAGAGCGCCGCTACAAACCGGAAATTATTTTTAGACGATGATGGAGGCAGAGGAATCACCGATGGCCCCCGCAACCGGCCGGCGGTCACCTTCTCCCCCATGGGGGGAGAAGGCCGGGATGAGGGGGCCACCGCGAACGACACGAACGACGCAAAAGGGGGCGACGCGCGACTATCCCGAAGGGATTGCCTCATTCAGCCCAAGGTTGGCGCGCCGCGCCTACCTTGGGTGGGTGAGCAAAATGATTTCAACCCTGAAAGGGTTGGCTGCGGGGACGGCGGCGAGGATGCAACCCTTTCAGGGTTGGGGCTGATGCGGATGGTTTCCCAGGGTAGCTCGTGCCGAGCAACCCTGGTCTGAAAGATTCAATCCCGTTGGGACAGCATGACTGTCGCGGCTTAGACCATTAAAACACTCACGAAACCTATATTATCATCGTAATATAAAGGCGATATGCATTTTTACGCCGCCTTTGGTCATTCCACCAAAATCCGCCTCAATGGTATCCAAAAAGTCGTTTCCGGCAACCGCTGGCAACCGACCCTTCCCGCCAAACTGCGACTGTATCTTGCATTTTGCATATGTGACTTTGCATGACCCGTTCTCTTCGTCGCCGGAAATGGTGCCTTTCTTGCCTCAAGTTTGCTGAAATTTTGATGCGTGCTTGATTCGTAGAGCTATTCTGCCAATTATTCAAAACAATGGCCCGTGTCCGACAACTTGCTTTGCTCAAGGCTTCCGCTTTGATTTTCTCCATCGTATTGATGGTGACTTCCTTGTCGGCGAAGACGTCGGATTATTTGATTGATGCTTGGACGAGCGATAGCGGGTTGCCAGACAGTTCAGTCACTTCTATTGCGCAAACCCAGGACGGTTATCTTTGGATTGGGACCGCTGATGGGTTGGCCAGATTCGACGGTGTGCGGTTCGAGACGTTTGATCCAATTAACACGCCGGAGTTGAAAAGTGCGCGCATCACAAAATTGTCGGTGGATGCGTGGGGAACACTTTGGATCAATACTGGTGGTGGTTCAATGACCAGTCTGCGGAATGGTTCATTCGTATCCGAATGGCAGGGCAAACAGGTGTTCTCGGTGTTCTCATCGTCAAATCAGGTTTTGCTTTCCCTAGCGGGGCATAACTCCACAATGGTTCGTCGAACCGGGTTTGGTTTTCAGCACAGCGAATGGGAAAACATCCCGCTGGCTGGACAAGTGACTGGCAACAGTATTCAACAGGACGGCAGCGGCGGCATCTGGTATACGGTCAAAAAAGATCTATACCGGATGGTGGGAACAAACTCAGAATTAATGACGCCGGCCACGGGCTACCGGGGAAAATCGGTGATGAGCATGTCAGTGGACAGCGATGGGCATCTGTGGATCGGAACCGATGAAGGAATCGCACGATGGAATCAGGGGCGATTTGAAGACCAGACGCCCACCAATGGCGAGCCCAAAGTAAATGTTTCCTCGCTTTACTGCACCCGAAATGGATGCTGGGTTTTTGCGGATGACAAGGTGCGGAAATTCGTGGATCGGCAGTGGGTGACTGAGGTGGATGCTACCGCATGGAAAAATTTGGTGGCGGCATTCTCACTGGACTTGAATGTATATGAAAACCGGGAAGGCGACATGTGGTTCACTCATCTTGGATCAGGGCTGTTTCATCTCAAGCCCGACGGACGAGCGGAACATTTTTCCATCGAGAGCGGCTTGCCCAGCGACCTGGCCAGTTGCTGTTTTCAAGATCGTGAGGGAAATATTTGGGCTGGTTTGACCCGTGGCGGCTTGGTTCGCTTGCGTCTGAAACAATTCCAAGTCATTGGCTCGGCGGAAGGGATGGTCGCGCCGGCGGTATCCAGCGTCTGCCAGGATGCCCACAGTAATGTCTGGATTGGCACGTTTAGTGGAGGTATCTATCGCTGGCGGGACGAGAAACTTGATCGGTTCACCCTGTCGGAAGGGGCTTACAAGGATTGTTTTTATTCGGCTTGGCCGGATTCGCAAAATCGGCTTTGGTTGAGTGGCGGTCGGGAAGATTTATTTTCTTTGGAAAATGAGCAAATCATCCCATCCGCCAAACCGGTCCATGGAATTAAAACAATTTTGGTGGACAGGCAGGATCGGGTCTGGCTGGGCCGGCTTAACGGTTTGTGCTGTCTGGCCAAAGGTTCTCTCAAAACTTTCCCGACAACTAACGGGCTAATTAACATCCGCTCTCTGGCGGAAGATCCAACCGGAGGCATTTGGATTGGAACCGGTGACGGAAATCTTTTTCATTTTGAAGATGGAAAATTTACCCGATACCAAACTCAAAATGCCAAAATAGGGCAAGCCATTTGGTCGCTCTTGCCGGAAGGGGATGGAACGCTTTGGATGGGAATTTTCCGTGGTGGCTTGCTTCGGTTCAAAGATGGGAAATTCACGCGCTATGACATGCAAGACGGATTGCCGAATGACATCATCTGCCAGATACTGGATGACGGGCTGGGGAAATTATGGATCGGCTCGCACAAGGGAATTTTTTGCATCCCTAAAAAATCTTTCCAAGATTTGGATGAGGGCAAGATTCAATCCTTGCCTTGTGTCGCTTACGGATTAAATGACGGGTTGCCCACACTTGAATGTTCCGGCAGTTATCAGCCAGCGTGTTGGCACGGTCACGATGGTCGGCTGTGGTTCGCCACGGCCAAAGGCTTGGTCTCGGAGCAGCCGGGGGACTTGTCTGTCAATCGCCTGCCGCCGCCCGTGATGATTGAAGAAGTCCTCGTGGACGGAAAACCGCAGACAATGTCCTCTGCCTCGCGGACCTTCTTGATTTCACCCGGCAAACATCAGTTGGACTTTCGCTACACGGCCTTGAGTTTTATGGCACCTGACAAGATGGTTTTTCGTTACCGACTTCAGGGACTGGAAGAGGACTGGGTTGATGGCGGGACGAAACGTTCCGCTCATTATGGCCCGCTTCGCCCGGATAAATACCGCTTTCAAGTTATTGCTTGCAACAACGACGGCGTCTGGAACGAAACCGGTGCGGCCATCAACCTGATGGTTCAGCCGTATTTCTGGCAGACGTGGTGGTTTGAGTTTTCAACAACGGTGGCGGCAATCGTTGCACTTACCTTAACCGTCCGTTACTTCGTGAAGGCGAAAATGAGGAGGAAACTCGAACGCTTGGAACAGGCACACGCCGTTGAACGA
>CAISYZ010000133.1 GCA_903889895.1 uncultured Verrucomicrobia subdivision 3 bacterium
ATTACTAGGTTAAGTGCTAGGCCGTATTATCGAAGCGTGTTTTACACCACGGGCACTGTCCGGCGAGGTGAATCAGCCTCACTTGCAATCGCGCTCGAATCTGGGGCAGCGTAATCAACATCGCACCAGAAGTTTTTTTTTGCTCGAGCTTGCTCACTGCGCAGAAAGGCAAAAGCCATGCTCACGAGCGTTACATGATGATGCCAGCCCAGCCAATGCCGACCTTCATAGTGGTCCAAGCCCAGCTCTTCCTTGAGTTCCCGGTAATCCATCTCTACCCGCCAGCGCGCACGCGCTATCTTTACGAGACGTCGCAACCCCAATGATTGCCCGCCCAATTGGGCCAGCCAATAGTCTGTGGGAGCCGCCGCCTCTTCCGGCCATTCGATCAGCAACCATTCCATCACACGTTGGGGATGTTCCTGCCGCTTCCAGCCATGGGCAGCCCAAACTTTGACTTGGGCAAACCGGGAACGCATCGGGCCTTTGGTTCCTTGACGCCAGACAATATCATGCCAGGCCTGGTTCGGTAAATCCTTGGCCACCTCGGCCAAACTTTTGACTTCCGGCAAATCTTTCAAAGCGGGATATTGCCGGGGCCGGCCCGTGGGCTTGCTGGCCGCCACCGGCGTTTGCGCCGGGTCACTCGTCCAGACCTTGGTGGTCGGTTCGACCGCCACCGCATACTGCAACCCCCGCGCGCGCAAGCCCGCGCGAAAATCATGATCGTTGCCGTAGGCAGAATCGGCAACCACTGGCAGACGGGGCACATCCCACTTCAACACTTGATCCACCAAATCCAACGCCAGTTGGTTTTTGCTCCGGTAAACGATCTCATCGGGAATCTTGCCCTCGGCCCGCCGGGCCGAGGTTTCCAACCAGCTTTGGGGCAGGTAAAGTCGCCACCCCAACGGACAACTCGCCTCACAGGTGCTCCAATGCAAACTGACCGCCACCTGACCATTGGCGATTTTGCCCAAAGCTCCACAATACTGCCGAGCCACGCCCACGGAAGCGTCTCCCGCTTTGGGAAAGGAAGTTTCGTCAATCATCCACACTTCCGGCTCGGCCAACAAATCCACCACCTTCTCCGCCAGCTTTTGCTGGATCTGTTCCACCGCCCAGGGACTTTGACCGACAAACTGGCGCAGGGATTGAACATCCGCGCCAGCAATTCGCCCGGCCAGTGGTTCAATGGACTTGCGACCAACCTCCATGAGCAGTCCCTGCAAATACACCTTGGCCCAATGATGGCGTTCACTGCGGCCGAGCGAAGTGGTTAAATCGGCCAGAAACCGGTCCAGCCTGCCATCCAATGCGGCAACTTCTTTGGGCGTCATGAACCAACACTAATCAACATGCTAAATCATGTCAACACACTTAACCTAGTAATATTAAGACTTTACCAAACATCAATGGTTACAGTCCACTTATACTTTTGGGGGTGAGTAAATCATAAATCAAAATATACGGATACCGATGATCGTCAGATTGCTTTCGATGTCTTGAAGTGCGCCGCAAGCGTTTTTGAAATGCTTCATCTGTTCGGCGAAAATGGCGTTCGCTTCGGCGGCGACTTGCTCTTCCTGTTCTGTGGGGATGTGATTGTGGTTCATAATTATTTCAAATCGGTTTGTAAAAGTTTGACCAGTTCAACGCGCGGCACGAGCAATTTGCCGCGCAACACGCGGCAGGTTTTTATTTTTTGCCGCTGAATCAGCCGATACATGGTGTAATAGTGGATGCCAAGCAGGTCGGCGGCTTCCTGAATGGAATACGCCAGCCGTTCGGCGGGCGTCACCGTGCTTGGTGGTGATGGTTGGTTTTGTTCGGGGAGCGGGTGCGCGAAGGATTGAAGGCGCAAAAGTTAATCGGCGAAAACGATACGGCGGTCACAACATTGGAGCGCATTGATTTGACGGACGCGCAGAAACGCGACAAGCGGTTTTACGATGCCGATGCCGTCCTTGTGTTCAATCGTCCGGTGGTCGGCTTCAAACAAAATAGTTTTGGAAAACTTCGTGGCGTCACAGAAAAGCATTTGCTGGTTGAATCGGATAATTGCATCCGGCCAGTTCCGTTCAAGCACTTGGACAAAATTACCGTCTGCCAGACGAAAGAACTTTTATTGTCCACTGGCGATAGATTGCAATTGAAAGCCAATGACAAATCCCAGGATGGCCGCAAACTTGCCAACGGCGAATTGGTGACTGTAAAAGAAATTCATGCTGACGGGCGTATTGCGTTGGACGATGGGCGCGTGCTGCCAAAACATTATCGCCAGTTCGTGCGCGGCTACGCCGTTACGTCATACGCCGCTCAAGGCAAGACGGTGGATTACGTTTTATTTTCGGACTCGGCGGTCAAGGCCGCGACAAATCAAAATCAGTGGTATGTGACAATCTCACGCGGGCGCAAGGGCGTGAAGATTTTCACGGCGGATAAAATCCAGCTTCGGGAAAATGTTTCCCGCTCCGGCGAAAGGACTCTGGCGCTGGACATGGCGCAAAATTATTTTCACAAGCTGGCGGCGGCGTGGGGGAACGATGTCGCTCGCTTTATCGAAAGAGAACATTCGTGGCGGATAGAAACGGAGCGGCAGACGGAAGAAAAACAGCGCGAGCGCGAAGCCAGAGAATTGCAGCAACTCAAAACGATCAAAGAGTCGTTGCACCAAAAGCAGGGCGAGCAGCAAACCGAGACCGACGCGCAGAAGATTCTGCGCCGGTCCAAAATCATCCGGCGCGGTCACGATTTTGCCCGGCGTCAAAACATTCAACGCGGGCGAGGGATTGGAATATGAACGATTGCTATTCAACGGCCTCAAACAGCGCAAACGCAGGTTTGCGAATCGAGACAACCGCATCCTCTTTTTTTGCATTGCCATATCATCAGTTGGAACGGGTGGATTTTATTTCCGCCAATGGAACGGACACCGTGACTGTCTCGTTCGTCGCTTGCACCGTCCGCGTCACTGGAAAAAACCTGCGCCGCATGGCCGCTCAAATTGTCACGCAGGAAGTTCAATACATGAGGGTCACGCCTAAAAACAGTCCGCCGCCGGAAAAGAATTCGGCTTGCATTGACAAAATCGAGGTAGTCGAAAAAGAAAATGCCACTTGATTCATTACGCCGCCAACTGCGCGGTTTCGAGAAAGCGAACTTTCTGCGCCATCGCAGTGGAATGGCTGTCGCGGAGATGTCCATAAACCTTCATCGCCAGCGCGCCGCCGTCCTTGTGTCCAAGCCAGCGCGAAACCGTCGGGATGTCCACGCCGCTTTCAATGCAACTGGTGGCAAACAAATGGCGCAAGTCGTGATGAGTGAACCGAACAATTTCAAGAGCCTTGCAAGCCCGATTGATAGCTCCCTGACATTCCCGAACGCGCATTACCAAAGCGGACGGCTTTTCATCAGGCCGCTTGGAACGAAGCCGTTCCAACAATCGTCTGCAATCAGGAATCATCGGCACACGACGCGATTCGCTGTTCTTGGTTCCCGTGTTCGGATTGCCCCTGACGATGATTTCGCCTTTTTCAAAATCACAATCAGCCCACGTCACAAACGCGGCTTCACTTTTGACACGCAAGCCGGTGTAGGCAAGGAATTCAACCAAATCCGCGCTGGCCAGCCCCGGCCCGAACGGAACGCGGCGAATCTCTTGAATAAGTGCCTGAAATTGTTTCTGCGAAGGGAGCGTCAAATCTTTTCGATTCACCCGCACCCGCTTCAGATTTTCAGCCGGATTGCTGTAACGGATGCTATGCTCGACGGCGATTGCAAGGATGGCGCGCAACACGATCAGCGTGTTGTTGTAATTTGTCGGGCTGGCCTTCTTTGCGTAACGGGATGCCCATTGACGGCAATCATTCTCGCTCAACCTTCGCACGTCGGTGTCGTTGAGTTCTGTCCAGCTTTTCTGCATCGCGGCAAGACGTTCTTTGTAATAGTCTTTGGTTCTCGGCTTGAGATTTGGCATTCCATCGAGCCGCTCCAAATACTCTTTTGCCAAATCCCGAAAAAACGCCGTTCCCTCCACCAAGCGCTGCTGTCCTTCAAGTTTGGAGCGCTCTTGTTTTTCCAAATCGGCCAATTTGAGTTTGGCAACGCTCAATACATTCGTCTTGAGGCTTTGACGAATAAGCTTGCCGCCAACTCTGATTCGAGCAAAGTATTTACCCGATGGTGCGTATCGGATTAAATTTGCATACGATGTTTTCTGCCACGACGATTTGCGGTCGTCCGGCTGAATTTGTGATACAGTTTCGCCTTTCATGCTTACAGTATCACATTGCAGTATCAAAAAGTCAAATCTGAAACGTCACAAATTCATTAAATGCTTGTAAATAAACGGCTGGAAGGGTGGCTGAGTGGTTAAAGGCACCTGACTCGAAATCAGAAGTAGTCGCAAGGCTACCGTGGGTTCGAATCCCACCCCTTCCGCCATTTCGTTTTCTTGGGAAATCGAGAGTTTATCGGTGAAATAGGGGCGGAAAACCGCCAACTGTCAGTGAAAGTGTCAGTAAACCGGATCCGGCGAGGACTTTTTTGAACCCGTCCCGCACCTTTCGGCTTATGCACACCACTTGCTGTTAACGGCTTTTATTTCGTGCTCGTAAAATACGTGCACGAACATGAAAAATCGATTCACACTGTTTCGGCGGGGCAAAGTTTTCTACTTTGAGGATCGCGAAACCAAACTTCAGAAAAGCATGGCCACGCAAGATTTGGGACAGGCCAGGAAGATTGTCCAGGCGAAAAATGATGCCATCAACCAGCCCATGATGAATTTGGTGATGGCCAAAACATTTTTGGCCGCCAAAGACCCCAAACTGATCACCCGCACCTGGGAAGATGTCTTGGAACGTTTCTGTGACCGCAGCAAACCACCAAGTTGAAGTTGACGCCGCAAGCGTTAGCGATGCTCACTGATGGCGTGGATTTGCGCGGAGCCCGTCAACGACATTTATTTTTCCTCACTGACGACAACTATAATTCCCCATCGGACATGAGCTCTTCGGTATGAAGGTTGAGGGGATTCCTGGCTGGTGGAGTGGAGTCAGGAGGGCGAAGCCCGACTG
>CAISYZ010000134.1 GCA_903889895.1 uncultured Verrucomicrobia subdivision 3 bacterium
CATGCTGCCGGGCCGCGATGGTTTGAGCATCCTGCGTAACCTGCGGGAGCGGCAGTTGACCGTGCCGGTGATCCTCTGCACCGCCCGCAGTGCGCTGAATGAGCGCCTCGACGGTCTCAATCTTGGCGCGGACGATTATCTCACCAAGCCGTTTTACATCGAGGAACTGGTTGCCCGGCTGCACGCGCTCATTCGACGCGCTTCCGGTCAGCAAAAGAATCTGCTCCAATACGGAAACATCACGGTCAATCTGCTGACGCGCGAAGTGACCTGCGGCGCGAAACCCGTCGATCTGACCGCCCGCGAATTTGCGCTGCTGACCTATCTCATGCGCTCGCCGGGTAGAATTTTTACGCGCACCCAGATTTGCGAACACGTCTGGAATTATCATTTCGATCCCGGCACAAATCTGGTTGACGTTTATGTGCAACACTTGCGGAAAAAGCTGGCAGGAGATTCCGGGAAGCCCGTCATCGAAACCGTGCGCAGCGTCGGCTACCGGATACCAGAGGAGGAAGAATCTCGGTGAGCCTGAATTCATTTCGACTTAAAATCGCACTGCTGTCCGGGCTGATAACCGGACTGCTGCTGATTGGTTCGGAAGTCGTCTTGTGGCGGGTTTCCTACCAGTTCAATCTCGACCGCCTCGACCATGAGATACGAAATCTTGGTCAGGCAAATTTGGATCGTGTGCTGGGTGGCGACCACTGGGTTCGTTTGGAAGAAGCGCTCAAGTTCGTTTCAGGCGAACAACCGTCTGCAAAATATGTCCTTTGGGTGAAGAATTACGACCGCGTCGTTTTTCAGTCCCCAGACTGGCCGACAAGCATTTCACCGGAATCCTTTCCAGTGCCAGCCCGATACGAAACTGCGGACGCTCCGAAGCCAGGGGAGCCGTTGCCGCCACCGCCTCGTCGAGGCGAACAAATTTCACCGCAAAACCCGGCGCTGCCTCGCAAGGTGGCGCAATTTTACACACGAGAATCCAACGGTAAGATTTGGCGCATTGGCGTCATGGGAAATCCCTATGTGACTTTTGTTCTTGGCGCGGACATCGGCGATTTCAATGCCCACATGGTTGAGTTGCGGAACACTTTTCTTGCCACGTTGCCAATTGTATTGCTGTTGGCCGCAGGCGGCGCGTGGCTCGTGGCGCGTCGAGCTTTGAATCCGGTCACAAGCCTGACGCGGATTGCGGAGAGCGTAACCGCCCAGGGACTCAACCGGCGCATCCCGGCGATGACCCGCGACCAGGAGTTCAACCGGCTCGTCACGGTCTTCAATGAAATGTTGAACCGGTTGGAAGAAAGTTTCCAGCAAGCCACCCGCTTTAGCGCCGATGCGTCGCACGAACTGAAAACACCCCTGGCTCGATTACAAGTTGAACTGGAGCAGGCTTTGGAAAACGCTCCTTCCGGTTCACCACAACAGGAAGTTTACAGCAGCTTGCTGGATGAAATCAGCCGCCTCAAAGCCATTGTTCAAAAACTTTTGTTACTCTCCCTAGTGGATGCAGGACGGCTTCAGCTTCAACTTCAGCCAGTTAATTTGAGCGCGATGCTTGCCAACGTCATCGAAGATTGCCAGGCACAGGCCCCGACGTTGAAAATCGAAAGTCAGATTCCGCCTAGCATCCACGTCAACGCCGACCCGGATCTTCTGGAACAAGCGCTGCAAAACCTCGCCAGCAATGCCGTCAAATACAATCATGACGGAGGGGTGGTTCAATTCGAGTTGCAGTC
>CAISYZ010000135.1 GCA_903889895.1 uncultured Verrucomicrobia subdivision 3 bacterium
CATCCACCAACACTCTTCTGCGAATCTCGGCCCAGTCATTCATATTGCGATACATGCTTCATTGTTAATGAAGATGCCGCACTTTTGAACCGCCGCGTCACACACATGACCCCGCCGCACTTTTCAGCCGCCGTTTACAGTCCAGTCAGTGGCTTTATCGCCCGGCGAATTGCCGATACCGAGATCACAGCCCGTGCCACCCCTAACCCAATCGTTAAAAGCGAAAAGGGTTTGCTTCGCCTCATAGTTATGCACCTGCATCGAGCCGTAGTTGCCACTATTGGACATCATGTCTCCAAAATCAAACGCCTTGGCCGAGGCATCGGGAATATTCAACGCGTTTCCAGGACTGTAACTGTTGGGCCAGAACTCAATGTTCCCCCTGAAGCCGGATCCCATGGTGATTTCCTTCACGTTCGAGAACACGTTCAAGTTGGCGACATATTGCTGGAACACGGCCTTTGACTCGAAGGTGGGCACGCCGATTTTCCCCGCGTCATCGGTGAACGCATCCATCGAAACATAGACCCACTGCGACTGGCCACCCTTGGTCAGTTCGAGCAAGTAAGCCACCCGGTCAAAGGGCTTGGTGATCTGCGCACTGTTGTTCGCATCATAGGCGATTGTTTTGCCGGCCTTGCCAATATCAAGATCGTAAACCAGTTGGTAGTCTTTGGCTTCGGAAATGGTGGCCAAGACGTCTTGCTTGGTGTCGCCGTCGGCTTTTGTTTCAGCCGCCGGCAACAGGTTGCCGCAGAGGAAAAACAGGACGGCCAAACCGGCAAGGATTTTTCGGATGAAGAAGGGAGTGTGGATTGTTTTCATGTTTGTTTGGTGATATTGAGAATCTGTCAAAGGGTGGCTCGCATTATGAGGTGAGTGGGGAGACATAAAGATGCTCGGTTCAGACCGGTGATGGTCTCGGTGGCTATGTGGGGCGCGAACGCAACCGTTTGGAACTGGAGTTCAAATGCATATGTTGGAACCTGAAACGGCTGGCCACTTTGAGTGGGGCATGAAAAACCATGCCGCAACCGCCCACCGCCGACCGAAAATGACCGACCGCGCGGCGCAAAAGCGCCTCGGACTTGAGTTGTGCAAACGATTTTCATGTTGAAAAATGTCGGTGGCATTAAAACAAACAGCTCAAACGGCCTTTTTCAGAGGTATCATTTTGCAAATGATAATTCAAATGCCCCCAAAAAAAGAATCGCATTTTCGCTCCAATTGTATGCATTTTCGTTGAAGCTCATGGAGCCGACATTGCGCCCGCCAATCTCTTGGGGAAATCCGTTGAATGCCGATTTATTACCCAGTTGTCCCGCAGGATTGAGTGTTGAGGTGTAAAAATGCGAATCTTGACTTTGGTCGTATACCGTTTGCCTTTCATTGTCTGGTCCTTTCTTGCGTCGCAGACTGACACAGTGGGTGGCTCGAAGCACTCTAGGTCACGTCAGCTGGAAGCCACCGGGAAAGTTGCCGGTGGTTTTTGTCGTGGCGAAAAGTATTCTGAAATTTCAACCCACTTGGATGAACTAAAAACCCTCCTCACACAAGAATGTTCTCGCGATGTTCAAACCCCCATTAAAGATAGTTCTGGTTAGCTTCAAGAAGACACATGATCTCCGCTGACAGTCGGAATCATTTTGCATGGTTTTGAAGCGAAAATGCTATTCATTACTCTCGTCCGAATCAGTTATCTTCCCAGCAAACATCAAAAATTCAAGAACAACGCCAAAGTGATTCGCGCATTTTTAGAAAATCTGGAAAATGAAAATAACCGCCACCTGCTTAAATATGCTCATAGTTGGTGCCTTTATGTTGGCCAACCCACCTGTCCTCACTGACGGTAGCGACGGGAACCTCGGCAAAGAGAAAGCCTCGTATACTTCCTCAACTGCCGGGATTAACAGCATTCTTTTACAGGCCCGTTTGAGTATCCCGGACCGGGCGACAGCGAACTTAAAGCATGGTGATAGTTTGCGGCATGAAAAAGGTGAATGATATTATAAATGCACACAACCGATTTATTTAAACAGCGGCTAATTTGCGTCGTGGTCATTGATCGTGCTGATCAAGCCGTGCCACTTGCTGGGGCTCTGGTTGCCGGAGGCCTCAACAATATAGAAGTTACATTTCGCACCGCTGGCGCGGCGGAATTCATCAAACTGATTCGCGAGGCAATTCCCAGCGCCATCGTCGGAGCGGGCACGCTGCTGACGGCAGATCAGGTGAAGCAGGCTGTGGATGCCGGTGCACAATTTGGTGTGTCTCCCGGTTTGAGCGAGGCCGTCTCTAAAGCCGCCCATGAAGCCGGACTGTCATTGTTTCCCGGCGTTGTGACACCAACCGAGATTATTCGTGCGCTGGACTTGGGCTGGACTTACCTGAAATTTTTCCCAGCAGAAACCTTCGGCGGAATCAACGCCTTGAAGTCGCTGATTGGCCCGTTCGGTCATACTGGTGTGAAATTTATTCCGACCGGCGGCATCACGGCGGTGACACTGCCGGATTATCTGGCGATGCCCCAGGTGGCAGCTGTTGGTGGTTCATGGATGGCCGACCGCAAGTTGGTGGCGGAAAACCAATGGGGCAAGATTACCAAACTCGCAGTAGAGGCGGTCAAAATGACGCAACCGGTGTAAGCTCAAATTTCAAAGAAAAAATATGGCCATTCAACTACGCGACGAATCTTCCTGCAAATACGACCAGATTTCCCTCGGAGAAATCATGCTGCGGCTTGACCCCGGCGAGGGGCGCGTCCGCACCGCGCGCTCGTTCACCGCGTGGGAAGGCGGCGGCGAATACAACACCTCGCGCGGCCTCCGCAAATGTTTCGGCAAAAAAACCGCCGTCTGCACGGCGTTCGTGGACAACGAAGTCGGCCACCTCATCGAAGATTTCATCATGCAGGGCGGCGTCGCCACCGACTTCATCAAGTGGCGCGAGGACGACGGCATCGGTCGCAGCATCCGTAACGGCCTGAACTTCACCGAGCGCGGCTTCGGCATCCGGGGCGCGGTGGGCGTGTCTGACCGTGGCAACTCTGCGGCGTCGCAGCTCAAGCCGGGCGATTTTGACTGGGATTTAATTTTCGGAAAAATTGGCACACGCTGGTTCCATACCGGCGGCATCTTCGCGGCGCTTTCGGAATCCACGGTGGCACTGGCGATTGAGGCGGTGAAAGCGGCAAAGAAACACGGCGTCATCGTCAGCTACGATTTGAACTACCGCCCGTCGCTCTGGAAAACCATCGGCGGTCTCAAGAAAGCGCAGGAAGTGAACCGCGAAATCGCGAAGTATGTGGACGTGATGATCGGCAACGAGGAGGATTTCACCGCTTCGCTTGGCTTTGAAGTGAAAGGCGCAGACCACAACTTGAGCACCATCGAAACGGATGCGTTCAAGGCGATGATTGAGACCGCCGTGAAGGCGTATCCGAATTTCAAGGTGGCCGCGACGACGCTGCGCCGTGTCATTACCGCGACGAAGAATGACTGGAGCGCGATTCTCTGGCACGACGGGAAATTCTTCGAGAGTCGGAAATATCCCGAGCTAGAAATTTTGGATCGCGTGGGTGGCGGCGACAGTTTCGCCAGCGGCTTGCAATTCGGTTTCCTTGAATTCAACGATGCACAAAAGGCCGTAGAATATGGCGCGGCGCACGGCGCGCTGGCTTCCACCACGCCCGGCGACACGAGCATGGCCACGCGGAAGGAAGTCGAAAAAACCTTCGGCGGCGGCAGTGCCCGGGTCCAACGATAAATCTCGATTATGATCTCTCCATCCATACGGGAACAATGTGCCAGCCTGTTGCTGGCAGCCGAGGTTCAGTCCCGTCAAATAAAAGCCTTCATCGGCTTGGACGGATTTGTGGACGAAATCCTGCATGTGGTGGACAAACGCGAGAGCGTCGAATCTTACCGGAGGCTGACCAAAATTTCGCAATTTGCCGTGCGCATCGCCGCCGCTGGTGGCCGCAGCACGAACATTGAACTGGTTGCCCAACTGGCCAAGCTCGGCGGCAATGGCCCGATCATGGCCAACGCCATGGCCAATCTGGGCGTGCAGGTGGCGTATCTGGGCTTGCTGGGCTATCCACAATTGAATCCTGTCTTTGCGGAATTTGCGAGACGCGCGGAAGTGCATTCCATCGGCGAACCGGGGCGCACCGATGCCCTGGAATTTGAGGACGGCAAGATCATGCTGGGAAAAACCCAGCCGTTAAGCCAGATGAACTGGGAAAACCTTTGCGCCCGGTTTGGCCAGGATAAATTCCGCGCGCGAATCGAGGCCGCTGATTTTGTTGGCTGCGTCAACTGGACAATGCTCCCCAAGATGAACGACATCTGGTTGGCCATGCTCGACGAGGTTTGTCCCGCGTTGACCGGCCCGCGCCGAAAGCTGTTCGTGGATCTATGCGACCCGGAAAAACGCACCCCGGCGGATATCGGCCAGATGCTGAAACTGCTGGTTGAGTTTGAAAAATACTTTCAAGTCATTTTGGGACTGAACGAAAAGGAGGCGTGTGAAATCGGACAACATCTTGGATTGGCTGTGGATTACCAGTCCGCCGCAGGTCTCACCGCGCTGGCGGTCAAGATTCAGGAACGGCTGCCTATATCGTCGTTGGTGGTTCATCCCACCGCCTACGCCATGACAGTGACCCAAGGCAAAGCTTGTGTTGTGGCCGGGCCGTTTACGCCCAAACCACTCATCACCACCGGGGCTGGCGACCATTTTAACGCCGGCTTCTGTCTCGGAAAACTGCTGGGTTTTTCTGATGAACATTGCTTGCTGACAGGAGTGGCCACCAGCGGGTGTTATGTGCGGACAGCACAAAGCCCCACACTGGCGGACTTGGCGCAATTGCTCCGCGCGTGGCCAGAGAACAATGCCTAAAACATCACCTTCACACCAAAATCCGACCAACCAAATTACTATGAACTCCGAAAACAAGTTTCCAGATTCCATCCGCCGCACGCCGCGCCCGCAGGACGTCGTCGGCCTGTCCACGCAGGAACTGCGCGACACGTTTCAAATTTCCGGGCTCTTCGTTCTTGGTGAACTTGTCGCCCATTTCACCGACCTTGACCGGCTCGTGGTCGGTGGCGTGATGCCAACCGAAAAGGCCATCGAGTTGCCGAACCACAAAGAAACCGGCCGCGCCTTTTTCCTCGAACGCCGCGAACTCGGTGCCATCAACATCGGCGGCGCGGGCAAGGTTATCGCCGATGGCCAGGCCTTTACGCTCGACAAGCTGGACTGCGTTTATCTGCCGATGGGCACGAAGTCCGTTTCGTTCGCCAGCGATGACGCAAAAAATCCGGCGAAATTTTATTTCCTCTCGTGCCCAGCGCACGCAACGCATCCGGCCCGAATGATGAAATCCGCCGAAGCCGCGCCGGTGAACCTTGGTTCGCAAGAGACGTCCAACAAGCGCACGATTTACAAATTCATCCACCAGGGCGGCATCCAGAGCTGCCAGCTTGTCATGGGACTCACCGCGCTGGAACCGGGCAACGTCTGGAATTCCTTCCCGCCGCACACGCACTGGCGGCGCACGGAGATTTATTTCTACTTCGACCTCGGCGACAAGATTCTCGCGCATTTTCTCGGCGAACCGCAGGAGACGCGCCATTTGTTCCTGCACAACGAGGATGTAGCGCTCTCGCCGAACTGGTCCATGCACTTCGGCTGCGGCACGGGAAATTACAAATTCATCTGGGGCATGGCCGGCGAAAACCAGGTGTTCGACGATATGGACGCCGTGAAGCCGCTGGATTTGAGATAATTTTATGAGCAATAATAAATTTGCAGACAAAGCGGCATTCTTGTTTATCGTATTCTCAGTTGCCGCCACTACACAGGCCAACACCTTTCACGTTGCCATCGCTGGCAACGATGCCAACTCCGGCACGGAGAAAATGCCGTTCCGCACGATCCAGCACGCCGCCAATCTAGCCCAACCGGGCGACACCATCACCGTGCATGAAGGCGTTTATCGCGAACGCGTCACTCCGCCGCGCGGCGGCAAGTCGGATAGAAAGCGGATTATCTATCAAGCCGCGCCGGGTGAAAAAGTGGAAATCAAAGGGTCAGAGATAGTCACGAACTGGACGAAAGTTCAGGACGATGTCTGGCAGGCGGTGCTGCCCAATTCATTCTTTTGCGGCTTCAATCCCTTTGGCGATCTCATCCAAGGCGATTGGTTCAATCGCAAAACCAGTCTGAAGTTCCATACCGGGGAGGTTTATCTCAATGGCGACTCGCTGCTGGAGGCGACGAATTTGGCCGAGGTGTTGAAACCGATGGGCAGCAACGCGCTTTGGTTCGCAGAAGTGGATGCAACCAACACCGCTCTATGGGCGCAGTTCAAAGGCATTAATCCCAACGAGCAATTGGTTGAAGTCAATGTCCGTCAGACCGTGTTTTATCCGGCAAAGACGGGCATCAATTATCTCACCGTGCGCGGTTTCACCCTGAGCCAGGCGGCGACGCCGTGGGCACCGCCGACAGCGGAGCAGATTGGATTGATTGGCACACACTGGAGCAAGGGTTGGATCATCGAAAGCAATGTAATCAGTCATTCAGTTTGCTCTGGAATCTCGCTCGGCAAATACGGCGACGAGTGGGACAACCGGGCGCAATCCGCTGCTGGCTATGTCGGCACCATCAATCGCGCGCTGACGAACGGCTGGAACGAGGCCACCATCGGCCATCACTTGGTTCGCGACAATGTCATCTCGCATTGCGGACAAGCGGGCATCGTAGGCAGCCTGGGGTGCGCATTCAGCACCATCACTGGCAATGTGATTCACGATATTGACCAGCCGCTGCTGCTCAACGGCGCGGAAATGGCGGGCATTAAATTTCATGGCGCGGTGGATGTCACCATTTCCCACAATCATATTTACCGGTGCTGCCGGGGCATCTGGCTGGACTGGATGGCTCAAGGCACGCGGGTTTCTGGAAACCTGATTCACGAAAATCTGTCCGATGACCTGTTTTTGGAAGTGGATCACGGGCCGTTTCTCGTGGATAACAATCTCTTTTTGTCGCTTTCGCCGGGAAGTCTTCGGCCAGGGGCGGAAGATTATCTCCAGCGAGGAGGGCTTCCGCTCACGACAATTCGCACATGGTCACAGGGCGGGGCTTATGTCCACAATCTAATCGCCGGTGAAATTGAGCGGAAGAGCTACGACAAACGCCAGACGCCTTATCTCAAGGCGCATTCCACTGCCATCGCGGGCTTACACAACAATCCGAGTGGCGATGAGCATTACGACAATAATTTGTTCGTGCGCTGGAGCGATTTGACACCTTACGACACCGCTACGCTGCCTGCCTGGATGGATGGCAATGTGTTCGTATCCGGCACCAAACCAGCCAGCCAGGAAATAGCCCCGCTGATCAAACCGGATTTTGATCCGGCGATCAAACTCGTGCCTAGGCCCGATGGTTTTTACCTTGAAATCAAGCTCGATCCGGCTTGGCGCACGGAACAAACCCGCAAGCTGGTGGCAAGCAAAACTCTGGGCAAAGCCGCCATTCCCAATCAGCGTTTTGAAAATCCTGACGGATCATCGCTGAAGATTGACACGGATTACTTCGGCAACCAGCGGAACGCAAAGAATCCATTCCCCGGCCCGTTCGAGAATCCCAAATTAGGTAATCTCGAGTTCAAAGTGTGGTGATCGGCGGCGGCATGACAAACACATAAACTTCGACCCATGAAACATGAAATTATGAGCACTAAAAAATTCACCAATAAAGTGGCCATCATCACCGGCGCCAGCCGGGGCATCGGCCAAGCCATCCTCCTTGCCTTCGCCCGCGAAGGCGCGCATTGCGTCAGCGTGGACATCGGCGATCAGACCGAGACTGGCACCAAAGCCCGCGCCCTCGGCGCGAAGTTCAATTGCTACACCGAGGATTTCGGCAAGCTCAACCAAAAGGCCGCCGCCGATCTCATCGCCAAGATTCTGGCCGACGCCGGGCGCGTGGACATCCTCGTCAACAACGCCGGCATCATCCGCCGCGCGCCGATTGTGGATCATCCCGAAGCCGACTGGAACGCGCTGCTGCAAATTAATCTGTCCGCGCCGTTTTTCCTCACGCAGGCCGTGGCCAAGTGGTGGGTCAGCGGCGGACGCGAGAAATCTCCGGCGGATGCGCGGCTGAAGGTGGTCAACATCGCCTCGATGCTGTCATTTCAGGGCGGCATTTTTGTGCCCGGTTACACGGCGGCCAAGAGCGGTATCGCCGGCATTACCAAGGCGTTCGCCAACGAGCTGGCCAAGGAGCGCTGCAACTTCAACGCTATTGCCCCTGGCTACGTCGCCACGGAAAACACCCGCCCGCTCCGCGAGGACGAGAAACGCAGCGAGTCCATCCTGGCGCGCATCCCTGAAAACCGCTGGGCGCAGCCGGAGGACATCGCGGAGCCGATCCTGTTCCTCGCATCGAAGGAGGCGGATTACATGAATGGCACAATCATGAACGTGGACGGCGGCTGGCTGGCGCGCTGAAAGTAGTGACTGCCATATCCAACTATGAGAAAATTGTTATTGTCCTGTCTGGTTGTCGCAACATCGTTGCTGGTGAAAACTTCCGTTCTCGCCGATGAGGGTTGCCCCACCTGTGACCGCGAAGTGCTGATCACTGGAGAATTCAAACATCGTCTGGCTGACAGCGGATTATTCATTGCCGACGCGCCACCCAGCCAGCAGACAAGCTATCGGGATGGACTGACTGGAAGACAATTCTCCCTCATTTGTCCCAACTTGCCGGCGGGACAATACACCGTCATCCTGGGTTTTGCCGAAACCAGTTGCACGAAGGCGGGCGAACGCGTTTTTGATGTGACTTGCGGCAATCATACCCTCGCCACCAACCTGGACATTTTTGCCCGGGTCGGGGCTGCAAAAGTTTTCCGCCTGACCATGACCGTCGAACATGCGGGCGATGCGGTTGCCGGCCCGCTGACGATTACATTCACCGGAAAAACAGGCGAGGCCAAATTCAACACGATTGAGATTCGTGACAATCCCGATCACGCGGTGATGGCGCTCAATGCCGACATGCTCGTGCCGTCGGACGATCCGGAATTGACGAAGATTCCAGTGGTGACCGCTCCGGAAATCTGGCGGGACGCCTCGCAATCCATTTCCAACCGTGTTCAGGATCTGCTCCGCCGGCTGACGCCGGCAGAGAAAATCGCCCTCATGCGCAATGGCGCTCCGCGAATTGAACGGTTGGGCATCCCGGCCTACAACCAATGGAGCGAGTCTTTGCATGGGATTTGCCGCGCTGGCATTGCCACGGTATTTCCCCAAGCCATAGGACTGGCGGCCATGTGGGACGAACCATTCATGGCCGGCATCACCGCTGTGATTGCCGTGGAAGGCCGCGCCAAGCACAATGATTATGCGGCAAAAAACAACGGTGATTCAGCACGATTCTATGGCCTTACCTTCTGGGGGCCGAACATCAACATCTTCCGCGATCCACGTTGGGGACGCGGTCAGGAGACCTATGGTGAAGACCCGTTTTTGACCGCGCGATTGGGGGTTTCCTATATTGAAGGTTTGCAGGGCGATGATCCTGAACATCTCAAGGCCATGGCCTGTTCCAAACATTTTGCCGTCCACAGCGGGCCGGAATCCGAGCGGCACTTTTTTGATTCCGAACCGCCGGAACGCGACCTCTACGAAACCTATCTGCCGGCATTTGAAGTCACCGTGCGGGAAGGCCATGTCGGCGCGGTGATGGGCGCTTACAACAGCCTGTTCCACGAGCCATGCTGTTCCAGCGGATTTCTATTGAATGACCTGCTGCGCAAGCAATGGGGTTTCACCGGCCATGTGGTTTCCGACTGCGGCGCGGTGACCGACATTTATACCGGGCACAAAAAAGTTGCCACGGAGGAGGAAGCCGCCGCGCTGGCGGTGCACGCCGGCTGTGACCTTTGTTGCGGCACGGACTACAATGCTTTGAGCCGCGCACTCAAAGACGGACTCGTCAGCACGGCTGAGATTGACACGGCGGTTGGCCGGTTGTTGGACGCCCGTTTTCGTCTGGGGTTGTTTGATACGCCGGAGACAAATCCGCTGCTGAAAATTTCCATTGCCGAGAGTGACACCCCCGCGCACCGGGCGCTGGCGCTGCGGGCTGCGCAGGAATCCATCGTGCTGCTTAAGAACGACGGTTTGCTGCCACTTAACCGGAACCGGATCAAGCGTCTCGCCGTCATCGGCACGAACGCCAGCGCGGTGTCGGTATTACTCGGCAATTATACCGGCGAACCCTCACATCCAGTCACGATTTTGGATGGCATCAAGCAGGTTGCCGGCAAAACGGTCGAGGTGGTTTACGATCCCGGTTGCCCGCTGGCGTTGAGCAAGGGACAATCTTTTTCCGGCGACGACATGAGCAACACACTGGCTGTCGCGTGTTCAGCAGACGTGGTTATTTACGTCGGCGGTTTGAGTCCGCAATTGGAAGGTGAAGAAATGAATGTAAATTGCGAGGGTTTTCAAGGGGGCGACCGGACCTCCATCGAATTGCCATCCTCGCAGGACACGCTGTTGCGGGCGCTGCGCGCCACGGGCAGACCGGTGGTCTTTGTGAATTGCAGTGGTTCGGCGATGGCGATGCCTTGGGAGGCAAAACATCTGCCGGCGATCTTGCAAGCCTGGTATCCGGGCGAAGAAGGCGGTCGCGCGGTGGCGGAAGTTTTGTTTGGCGACGTGAATCCCTCGGGTCGGCTGCCGGTGACGTTTTATCGCGCGACGGGTGATTTGCCGCCGTTCAAGGATTACTCGATGAGCAACCGCACTTACCGTTATTTCACAGGCAAACCGTTGTTCGCCTTCGGCCACGGTTTGAGCTACACAACCTTCAAATATTCGGGAGCGAAACTCGGGGAAGACAAAATTTCCGTCGCCGGGCTATTGAAACTTTCCGTGACGGTGAAGAATACCGGCAAGCACGCCGGTGACGAGGTGGTGCAGGTTTATTTCCGTCACTTGGATTCAAAAGCGCCGCAACCGTTGAAAAGTCTGTGTGGTTTCCGCCGGGTGAGCCTGCCCGCCGCCGGCGTGGCCAGCGTGGAGATTGAAATTCCGGCGGAGCAGTTGCGCTGGTGGGATGCGAAGGCAAAAAAATATGTGGTTGAGCCGGGCCGATACGAACTGCTCATCGGCGGCGCTTCCGACCAATTGGTTTTGGGAATTCCATTTCATGTAATTTAATAAGAATGAAAATGTCGCCCCATTTAACCCTCCTAACCTTCTTCTTCACCGCTGTTCTTACGCTGCAAGCGGTTACGAAGAATGAGTATCTTGAAACGGTTGATTCCTATGTGAACCATGAACTTAGAAATCGTTGGGAGCGGATGGTGAACGGCGTGCTTAACGCGCCGAATCCTCCACCTGACGGTAAGTTTGTCATGTGTGGAAGAGGTGAATTCTTTGACGCTCTTCCGATTGCTCTCACCGGCGTCCATTGTCTCCAGACCGGCGATGTCACCGCCGGGAGAAAACACCTCAACGATGCCTTGAGGATCATTCAGACCGCCAACAAGGTGACGGTTGACGGTTATGACGTGGACAAACTCGAGGACGGCACCTCACGGGGGCAACTTTGCTTTGCCTTCAGGGAGGTGGTGGATGCCTGCCGGATTCTCATAGCACAGGGAATTCTGGCGGGAAGTGATCTGGAGCGGGCGCGGACCATGATGGAAAAGACCATCGACTACCGGATGAAGCTGATGCCTCAACCGGGCATGGGCGGTCTCTCCAACCACATGAACAATTACGCCCTCGGTATCCTGATGGGCTCAAACTTTTTGGAGGAGCAACTTCATTCCGATCCGGCCTTTGCCAAGGCACGCCCCGATCTTCCCGCCAAGCTGGAGGCGATGCGCGTCTGGAGTTCTCTCCCGCTGAAGTCGGGCATCAATTACCCCTTCCATTACAAGCTGCTCCCGGATGGAACGGTTTCGCCGCCGGTCGCACAAACGGAGGGCTTCGTGGAATTTCCGACCGGGCAACTACCGGTGACGAACAATCCGCCTCACTTCGGGATCACGGAAGATTCCGCTGGCTATGATGCTGCTTCCGTTTATGAGCTTCTGCGACTGATGGGAGAAATGCCTCCCAAGTATGTTCCAGAACTGACCGATGCCCGCCGCCAGGAGGCCTGCGACTGGATGCTGGATTGGAGTCGCCACGTCATGCCGATCGGGGTCTTTCCATCGTTTTGCGACTCCGAATGGAATGATTTTGGAAATTGGATTGCTGTCTTTGAGGAGGCGGCTCATTCATTCAAGGACTCAAAAAAATACGGCGATGCGGCGGCCCATTTCCGAGATTGCGCCGACCGGCTGTTCCGCTATGCCCAAGGAGCGGCAAAGGGAAAGTTCCTGGGAAATGTCTTCTATGCACTGCCCGTCACCGACGAATCGATCCAGCCCGCCGGTATCACACAGGCCTCCGCCATCGTTCGGCAGCAATCGCCCGAAGCGGAGTGGATTCCCAGCAAGGTGATCCTGTTGGGCGAAGCGGCGAAGCGCCAGGACGCGCCGTTCGTGATGTTCAACACTTTCCATAACGGCAGTCACTCGCATGGTGCCATCGGAGGAATTATCACCTATGGCAGCGAGGGAAGCGTCTTTCTCCATGAGATCGGCTACGACGCCGGGCCGATGTTCTTTCACGATCTCTTCATCGTGCGGCCACCCAATGAACCGTTCCTCCCTTTCTCCAAGGTCTTCACCGACCCGAAGGCAACCATCCTCGACAAGGGCAAGACCGGACTGGTAAGCATCGGCCGGAAACTTGTCTCTGCGGATATCACTGATTTTCCTGATTACTCCTATACCAAGATTGTCACCTTGGTTGACTGGGGTCGAGTGCGGGAGGCTCTTCAACTGACCCGAGAAGCTGTTTTGGAGAAGAAATCGGGGGCGCTGATTGTCTTTGACGCTGTGAACGAAAAAATCAAAACCGATCCGTATGTATGCGGCCCCCTGTGGCATGTGCAGAACATCCTTTCCAAGACGGATCAAGGGTTCCTTTGTCAGGATGATGTGCAGGAGATTGTTGAGCCGCATTCTTCCACGCCGATGGTGATCGCCTCGCCGGCCAAACCGGTCTGGATCGGCATGGCCGGCCCCAAGGGTTCGACGCTGGGAAGCGAGGAGTGGCATTTCCTCTGCCGCCACGGCCATAACGACGCACCCGAGAAGAACCATCTCTACCTTGCCTGCAACGGACTTCCCTATCCGAGTGGAACGGTTGCCACCCTGACGGTCTTCGTTCCCATGCCCCGGGGCACCACCAACATGACAACACCGCCAGCCTCGATGTCGGTTCATGGCACCACTGGCTCCGCGACTATCGGGAATCACACCTACCTTTTCGGCAAAAATGGAACGAATTCCGTCGAACTACAGATTACGAAATAATCAGCCTGTATTCCTGACGCAAAAACCCAAGAAGCCCATGAATAGGAATTTCCTTCGGGCATTCCATGTCATACTGATCCTCACGGCATTTTCCTCGCCGCTTGTTGCCCAGTCGAATTTTGACAACATTCAAATTAGGCCGGTCACCCAGCGACCCTGCCTGCTGATGGATGCGGCGGACATTCCCGAGGGAAGAAGGCGGTGGGAATCGATCCCCAACCGACCAGATGCAAAGCACATGGACGCGACGCTTTACGCTCTGCTCTATGGCGATGCTGCCGCCAAGAAAAAGGCGACGGTTGAATTCATGGCCGATGTCCGCCGGATTTTTGGTGGCCCGGGGAAAAACCAATTGTGGGCGCAGCGGCGAGTCAACGAACTGCTTTACAAATACGATGTCATCGCCTCGTTCGGTTTTCTCACCAAAGCCGAGCAGCAGGAATTTGAAGACGATGCGGTGCGGTTCGCAAAATTTGAAGTTGGCGATAATCCGGCGAGGTTTCCTTCCCCGCAGACGCCGAGCACGAACGGGCTCGAGTTTCCCACCGGGTTTTCCACCTGCAACCGCTGGCCGGATCGCTTTCTGGGCGCGGCGCTGGTGGGGCTGAACTTTCCCGATCAACCGCTGGCCAAGGCTTGGGTGCGATATGCCTGCCAGCAAATCCAGTTCATGCTCAAGCAAGGTGACTGGGACGGCGCGTGGAATGAAGTGCCGCGCTATCATAACTGGACGATGATGCTCTTTAGCACCTTGTTTGAGGCGCTCCAGCGGCGCACCGGCGTGGATTTTTATCAGGATCCAAATACCAAGGCGCTGCTGGACTGGTATGTCCGGTTTTCCTCGCCGCTGGTCCGTTTTCCCGAGACCACCAAATCCAATCCGGTGGGCGAGCCGACCCTGCCGGTCTGGGGCGATTCGAATTATGGTTCCGCCTTCACCGTGCCGGCCATGTTTGCGCCGCATTATGCCGTCAGCGATCCGGCTTTTTCAAAACGGCTGATGTGGATGTGGCGGCGGGCGGGCAGTCCATTTCAACACGGCTGGCAATTTGATTGGATGTTTCCCCTGCTGACCGATCCGTCCTTGCCCGATGAGCCACAGACGCTCGGCAGCGATTTTTGCCAGAAGTTTGGCTATGTGTTGCTGCGCTCCGGTTTCAACACACCGGACGAGACGGTGATCTATATGCGCGGCGGCCAGCATGGCATCACGCATCAGCGGTCTGATCTGGGCTCGATTGATCTGTTCAGTCAGGGCATTCCCTTGGCGCTGGGTTCGGAGTCCGGGCCATACGGAGATGGGATTGAATGGAATCGCTCGCAACAATCCAACAACGAGCTGGTTTTTGGCAGCAAGTCGCGCGACCGCAACGAGAGCAGCGGAAAAATTGACGCCTTCCAGACCGGACCGCTGGCGGACTATGCGGTGGCGGACTGTTCGCGGCCGGCCAGCAAATATGTGAAGCCAGCGGAGGCGTTCCAATGGCACCGCCACCTTCTGCTCGTGAAAAATCCCGATTACCTTGTGGTCTGGGACGAGGTATCCTCACCCATGCCTTCGGAGTGGTATCTCCATACCACCGGTGAGAAACTCATTTGGGGCAAGGATCTCATCACCTCGAAAACAGCCTACAACGCCAACCTTGACATCCATGTGCTTTCCCCCTCCGACTCGCTGGTTCCGAACGAGCAGGATGGGGTGTTCGGAACCAAAGGGCAGAAGGAAGCACCCTATCCCTTTACCACACTCAAATACTTCAGCATTCCGGCAAAGGCCAATCAAGACTTCCTGACCGTGCTGCACCCTCGCAAGCCCGACGGCACGCCGATTACTACCGTGCTTGTTTCTTCGAGTAAGGATAATGTTTCGCTCAAAGTGACGCACGGCAATTCGACCGACCTTATCGCCTTCGGCAAGAAGGGAGCCTCCTTACAGCGCGACACGGCTCCGGCCATCACAATCCCAATGCAAATTCAGGAGCTAGGTAAGCAGCCGTAAAAAGCAGGGCGTCGAATGTTAGTAACGAGATGACATTTCCGTCGTAGTATCGTAAGCCGGTTGAGGAACCGTGTTTAATTCTGCCTTTGGACGCATTTTCACCATTGCGCGGCGTGTGGTTCGTCAGACGGATGCGTTGGGCGGGAAATCCCCCGTGTGACGAATTGCATATAATTGAAGCGAAATTGCGGGTTACGCCGGGGCCTTCCGTCTGTTATACTTGCTGGTAATTCCGGTTACGACCATGCGCCAGATTTTACTCGCGTTGATTGTCGGGCTTGCCTTGTCGCGTGCCCACGGCGGCGCATTGGCAACCGAAGATTATTTGAGCGGCACGTCCTACGAGCCGGACTGGTGGCCGGGCAGTTACTGGAACGACGATTTCCGGAAAATGCACGAACTGGGCTTCAACGTCGTGCGCATGACGGAATTTGCCTGGGTCAGCCTTGAGCCGAAGGAGGGGCAGTTCGATTTCGCCTGGCTCGACGAGGCGGTCAGTCTCGCGCAAAAGAACGGCATTGCCGTCATTCTCACCACGCCGACCGCCGGCATCCCGCCGTGGCTATACAAAAAACATCCGGATGTTTTGAGCGCCAATGAAAAAGGCGACTTCACCTACGGCGGACGCAAAGGCGCGTCGCTGGCCAGCCCCGCAATGCGTCGCGCGGCGGAGCGGATCGTCACGGCGATGGCACGGCATTATGCAACCAACGCAAACGTCATCGGCTGGCAGATCAACAACGAACCCGGTTTTCCCTTCGCCAGCTTCGACAAGAATTCTCTCAATGCCTTCCGGCAATGGCTCAAGCAGCGCTATGGCACGATTGGCAAATTAAACGAAAGCTGGGGTGGTGCGTTCTGGAGCAACCAATACAACGACTGGGACGAAATCCAGTTCCCCAATAATTCCGCCGAAGGCGGCTGGCGGCCGGAATCAAACCTGGATTATCGCCGGTTCTTTTCGGACATGTATCTCGACTGGCTGCGGTTTGAGGCAGACCTTTTGCGTCCGCACAGCGGCGGACGTTTCGATTTCGTGAACTGGCCGGACACGCTCTGGTCGGTGGATGTTTTCAAGGCCAGCGAGACGTTTCATCTTATGGCATGGGATAATTACACCACCATGCCGGGGTTGGCCGATTTTCACGACCAGTTTTATGCCGGGTTAAACGACGACTTGAGCCGGTGCAGCCAGCCGGATCAGCGCTTTATCATCGCTGAACAAAAAGCCCGCGCGCCGGCCAACGCCGACCTGCGAGGCGTGCGCCTGCAAACTTTTATGGATCTGGCGCACGGTTCGTGCGGCACGATTTTTTACGAGTGGCGTCCGCCCATCGCCGGCAACGAAGCTGCCTATCCTTCCGTGCTGAACCTCGACGGCTCAACCGGGCCGGAGGCGGAGGAATGCCGCCGGCTGAACGACGATTTCTCCCGCGTGGCTCCGGAACTGAAAGGTGCTCGGACCGAGTCCGATCTGGCTCTGCTTTTCAGCTATGACAACGAATGGGATCAGGGCTTCTGGATTGGCAACACGTTTCGCAACAAATCCGGCTATGACGGCAACTGCAAACGCTACTATGCCGGAATGAAAATGCTGCACCGCAACGTGGACGTGCTGCCGACGGGCAAACCCTTGAGCGGTTACCGGATGGTCGTCGCGCCCGGACTGCAAATGGTGGCGGACACGTTTGCATCCGTCTTGAACGACTATGTTCGGCAGGGTGGCATTCTCGTTCTGAACGCCAAGGCCGGCACGCGCCGTCTGGATGCGCGGCTGCGGGAATTGACCGGGCCGGGCGTGTTTGCCGGCGCTGCGGGGCTGCGCGTCTCGGGGTTCGGAGATTTCCGTGGCCTCACCAACGAATACTTTATCACTCTGAATGGCAAAAGCCCGCGATATAAAGTGGCCACCCTGATGGAGGGCATTGAGCTGCGTGGCGCCCAGGCCATCGGCGAATTCGTGGGACACGGCATGGACGGCAAGCCCGCCGTCACCGTCAACCCGTTTGGCAAGGGTTTCGTGGTTTATGTTGCCGCAGAAGTTGAGGGCCAGGATTTTTATGACACCTTGTTCGCTGAATTGGCGGAACGGTTTCACATCCCGCCGTTGCTGACTGTGCCCGCCAATGTTGAGGTCACCAGCCGGAGTGCCGCCGGCAACGATTATTATTTTTTGCTGAACCTCGGCGGCGAGACGCAGATCATCCCTGTGCCGGAAAGCAGTTTTGAACTCCTCAGCGCGCAGCCTGCGGTCGGAAACATTTCACTGCCGCCGTTCGGCGTCGCCATATTGAAAGTGAAATCTGATTCCACACGATGAGAAAATCCAACCCCATCAAAAAATGTTAGGACTCATTTTAGCCTGCATGGACGCGGTGGTGAACGCACTGACGGACGCCTCCCGCAAGAAGGTGCTCGACCAGCAGTTCGACGCGGGCCTCATCAGCGTTTGGTGCAAGGTGATCAGTTGCGTGCTGTTTGGCCTGGTCATCGGCGTGTTGTATCTGGTCTGGGGAACGCATCCGCACCTGCCGGACATTGGCAAGGGGTTTGGCCTGTCGCCGCAGATTTCGTTCTTGCTCTACATTTCATTGAACGCGGTGCTGGAAGGCACGGCCATTCTGCTCAACCTGCGGGCCTTGCAGGTTTCACCAATTTCGTATTGCGTGCCGTTCATGGCGCTGACGCCGCTGTTTCTGATGCCCGGCGGGGCGATTTTTTTGCATGAGGCCATTTCCAGCGGCATGATCATTGGCGTGGCAATGGTGGTGATCGGCTCGCTGGTCGTGAACCGGCAGATGTTCGCCAAAGGCCCGCTGGAACCGGCCCGCGCCATTTTGCGGGAACGCGGCAGCCGTTACATGGTGTTCGTGGCGTTTCTACTGACCATCACCAACGTGCTGGACAAATGGTTCCTGACCACCGGCGGCGGGGCGGAATCCTTTGACATGAAACTGTCCCGCTCGCTGACGCTCTCGGCGGGCAAGTGCGCGATGTTGACAGTGTTTTTCATCGGCCTGACGATTTTCCGGCTGGGACAATGGAAGTCGTCCAAGGTTTCACCGGCGGGCTGGGTGCGGGCGGCGGCGAGTTTCAGTTGGACGAACGTGTTCCGGCAGACGCCGGGCTGGCTGATCTTGGCGGGCGTGTTCGAGGCGCTGGTGCTGATGCTGATGCTCACGGCGATGCAGTTCACGGTGGCGGCGGTGGTGATCAGCATCAAACGCGCGGGGGTGATCGTCGCCGTCGGGCTGGGCTGGCTCATGTTCAAGGAGCGCGGGTTGACGGACCGGATCATCGCCTCGCTGGTGATGGGTTCGGGCGTGGTGATTTTCTTTCTGACCAAGCCGGATGTCAGCGGCCAATCCATCTTGGGTCCGGGCGGCGCGCTGATGGTCGCCGCGTTCACTCTGGTCGTGATGGCACTGGCGTTGTATTTAACCCGGCACCATTATCTCAAGACCGGCAGTCAGCCGAGGACGGCTGCGTCGGCGGAAGGAGTTGAATGATTCGCGTCGGCATCCGCGCCCATGATTTCGGCAAACTGCCCGCCGATGAACTTGCCGCGCGCATCGCGGCGCAGGGATTGTCGTCGGTGCAACTGGTCTTGAACAAGGCCATCGCCGGACTCGACTTGAAAACGGGTGGGCTTAATTCCGGTCTGGCGGCGCACATCGGCGGCTGCTTTGCGCAAAAACAAATTCAAATCGCCGTGCTGGCCTGCTACATCAATCCGATTCATCCGGATTTGTCGGAACGCGCCACATTGCTGGCGTGGTTCAAGGAACATCTGCGGTTCGCGCGCGATTTCGGCTGCGGCCTCGTTGCGCTGGAGAGCGGTTCGGTGAACGCCGATTATTCGCCCAACCCGCAGAATCACGGCGAAGCCGCGTTTCAGGAAATGTTGGAAAGCATCGCGGAACTAGTGGCGGAGGCGGAGCGTTTCGGCGTCATCGTCGGCCTCGAAGCCGTGACTTTTCATACTGTCTCGACGCCGCAAAAAATGCGCCGCGCGCTCGACGCCATCGGCTCGAACAATTTGCAGGTGGTTTTTGATCCGGTGAATTTGCTGTCGTTTGAAAACCATCGCGACCAGCAGCGCGTCATCGCCGAGTCGCTGGATTTGTTTGGCGACCGCATTGCGGTGGTTCACGCCAAGGATTTTGTCGCGGAGAACGGCGCTTTGAAAACCGTGCGCGCCGGCGGCGGGCAGTTGGATTATGCGCCGCTGCTGCGCCAGCTTGCGACACGCAAACCGTTCATCAACGTGGTGCTGGAGGATGCCAGCGAAGCCACGGCGCGGGAATGCGCGCAATTTCTCGTCCGCAGCGCGGGCGGTCTCAACTAAATATTTTATGAGCAAACCTCTGAATCAAGTCCAGGCCATCGCAGACAAATTGATCCGCGAGACGCCGTTTCAATACCGATTGGAATTGGCGAAAGTGAACCACGTTTTTGAAAATGAAACCTGCCACGGTATGCAGGTCGTTGATTTTGGCCGCACGTTCGGCCTCGGCCGACCGGCGCTGGCGTATGCGTGGACGCAGTTGACCGCGCCGAAGGCACAGACGATTCACGCGCAAGTGGAGCACAACGACGGCTGCAAAATCTGGCTCAACGGCCAGGTGGTTTATGAAAAATCCGGCGACAGGAAAATCAAGCTGGTGTTCGACGAGCGCAGCATCGAGATGACCGGCGAGGTCACGCTGAAACTGCGGGCGGGCGTCAACACGCTGCTCGTGAAATCAGAGACGCGCGGCGAGGAATGGCGGTTTCACATCCAGCCGCCGAGTCTCAAGGGCGCGGTGGTTGCGCGTTCAGGCGAGCCGGTGAACATTGGCCTGCATGGCGCGGATAATGTGGATGCAAAAATCGGGGAACTGACGAACTGGCTCGTTATCGGGCCGTTTGAAAATGCCCGGCGCGACCTGTCCGTGCCGCACGCGCCGGAGCGGGAATTTGTTTTCGGAAAAATGTATCCCGGCCTCGACGGGCCGGTGACTTGGACGATTCCGAAGCTCGAAATTCTCGGCGGCATCATCGGCTGGCAGCCGTGGGGCAGCCGGTATCACTGGGCGTATTACAACGGCGGCACCGCGTGGGCCATGCAGGCGCTCGCCGTCGCGACCGGCGAGGAAAAATACCGCGCCTATGCCAACCGCTTCTGCGATTATCACCTCGAAGGCATTCCGTTCGTGGAATACCAGTTAAAGACGCTGAATGTCACGGACTCGGCGAACCATTTCATCATCGAAACGCCGCTGCTGGATTTCACGCTCGCGCCGTCGCTGCCGTTCATCAACCGGTTGCGGACGGAAAAGAAATTTGCAAAACGCGAGCTGTATGAGCGGTGGATTGCGCGGATGTTGAACTACGCCAGTGAAGGGCAAATCCGCCTGCCCGGCCACGGCATTTACACCCGCACCACTCCGGTCAAATACTCGACCTGGACGGACGACATGTTCATGGGCATTCCATTTTTAATTCAGGCGGCGCTTTACGCGGCGGACGAGAAGACGCGCCGCGCGTTTTTTGACGACGCCGCGAATCAGGTGTTGGAATTCAACACCCAGGTCTGGGACGCGGAGGCGGAACTCTATTGCCACGCGCGCTATTCCGGCAGCGATGTGAAACAGCCGCACTGGTCGCGGGGCAACGGCTGGGCGATCTGGGCGATGAGCGAAGTGCTGCTGCACCTGCCACCGGAGCATCCGAAACGCGCGGCCATCCTGCGGCATTTTCAGACGCACGCCGCGTCGCTCGCGCGGCGGCAATGTGAAAATGGATTCTGGTTCAATGTGCTTGACCATCCCGACGACCGATTGGAAGTGTCCGGCACGGCCATCTTCACGCTTTGCCTCGCGCGCGGCGTCAACCACGGCTGGCTCGATGCGGACAAGTTTGCGGACGCGGCGCGGCGCGGCTGGCGGGCGCTGGAAACGCAAATCGAAGCGGACGGCACGGTTCACAACATCTGCGAAGGCACGATGTGTTCCGAGGACGTGAACTTTTATCTCACGCGGCCGTTTTACGACAACGACACGCACGGACTATTTCCAGTGCTGTTCGCTGGCATTGAAATTGCCGCGCTCGGCGCAAGTCGCTCGCACCGTGCCGCCGCGCCGAAATCGCTTGTCACGGCCTGATTAACCTGACCAACATTCCGGCGCACCATGCTCCAGTATTTGAACCAGGGCTACCGCACGTTCGGCAAGCATCCGATTCCGCCGCACGCGCGGTTGAACTGGGAATTTTACGCGGTGCTGGAAGGCAAGTGCGCGCCGGTGCTGCCGAACCAGCCGGAGTTGCCGCTCAAGAGCCGGCAACTGTGGGTGTTCTCGCCGGAAATCACGCACGGCTGGCGCGGCGAACCCAACAAGCAGTGCCGCGTGTTCTGCTATCACTTCGCGTTTGTGCCGCCGCCGCTGGACACGGCGGTGCGCGCCGGGCTGTTCCACGCCTGCGAACTGGACGAAGCGGATATGCAGCAGATCATTGGCGTCGGTGAGCAGATGAAAAAACATTTTGAGCACCCGACGAACTTCACCCACATTCAATTTCAGAAAAGCCTGATTGAACTGACGCTGATCGCGTTGAAAAACGTCAAGGAATGTCCGCTGCCGGAATTGTCGCAAGCCATGTCTTTCAAGGTTGAGCAGGCCGTCGCCTGGTTTCTCGAGCATCTGGCGGAAACACCGACCATCGAGCAGGTCGCCGCACAGGTCAACGTCTCGCCAAGCCATCTGCGAAAAATGTTCCTGCTGACCCGTCAGGAAAATCCGCTGTCGGTCTTCCGGCGGGCGCGGCTGCAACGCGCGATGGAGCTGCTTTCGGAATCCAACACCAAGCTGGATGAAATCGCCAACCAGTGCGGTTATGTGAGCGGCAGCGATTTTTGCCGGGCGTTCAAAAAGGAGGCGGGCGTCAGCCCCAGCGAATGGCGGCGCAATGACTATGTCTCCGTGGCCAACGCCCAGGTCAAACCGATTTGGCGCGGGAGCGACGCCTGGAATTTGAAGAAGCCGTTCCACCGGCAAAAATAAACCGCCGCCCGGAACCCGTGCGCGATGGCACAAATTTTCATTTGTCCGGACTCGCGCTTTCAAATTGCATATAAATGGATTGAATCTGCATATTTCATTTGGCGGCGGCCAAGGTATGATGAATCAAACGATGCAAGCCAATTCAGTTCCTCCGCGCCACCAGCGTGCTTTTGCACGCCGCCTTCAACTTAAAACCCTTCTGTGTTTTCTGTTTTCCGCCGTGACGGTTTTTCAGGCCGCCGCCGCCGATCCCATTTATGTCCGAATCTATCCGGCGGAAGGGTCTTTGCGTTTTGAGTTAAAGGATGAGATTGCCAGTCCGGTTTATTCCTGGCCGCGCACGCTGTTGACCTATCCCGTGGATTTTTCCCATGTCAGAGTGACGCCTTCGCAACTAACGCTCCAAAACGAGGCGGCCGGCCGGACGGAAGCGTTTCAGCTTTCTGAAATCAAGACAACAAAAGACGGGCTGTTGGTTTTTGCCAAGGTTTCTTTTTTCAGCGACCTGCCGCCGGGAGCCAAGCGGAGCTTTGTTCTCGGGGTTGGAAAAACGGAAACCGCGACAACGACGATGCCGGAAACAACGCATGACGGGTTGATTGAGATCAACGGCGGAGATCTTAAAGTTCGCCTTCCAGCCAGTTGTTCCACAATTCCTGCCGACGGCTGTCCTTCGCCAATCCTCGGACTCAATGCCGGTTCCGGTTGGTGCGGGGGCGGCCACATTGTCAGCCCGGCGAACCCGGTTCAGTCTCTGGAGACGCATTGCACCGAGAGCGGTCCGCTTTTTCGGACCTATCTTCTGACTTATCGCTTTGCCAACGGCGGCACCTATGCCGCAACGGTGCGGATCGTGAAGGGTTATCCGTTTGTGAACCTCGCGGAGAAGATTTCGGGTCTGGCACTGGGCGATCAGGTGGCGGTGGAACTCGACTGGTCCGGTTTTTCACCGACGAAGCGGATGCCGCTGAACCGTGGGTGGCTCTGCCCGCCCGAGGGTCTGGGCATTGACGAGCCGGTGATCATTCCAGGAATCATCGAGGATCCTCATTGGAATCCTCATGCGAATACCGTCGAGGACCCGGCCAAGGAGATGATTTTCCGGCTTGCCGCATTCCAGGGGAACGGAAACCGCGATGCCGTTCCGGCCATCAGCTTCTGGGAAGAGAAAGCCGGCGGACAAGAACTCGGATTCTTTGTCCCTGATGCCAAGAGTTGGGACGACCATCAGTATATGGTCTGGCAGCCAACGACGCTGCTACAGGTTCGCTTCCGTCATGCGGGCGGTCTGCTGACCGCCTCCTATCCCTTGGCGGATGGGAAGCGCGAGACAGGGATCACCCTGCATTCCGTTGCGCAGGGAGAGAAGGTGATTGCCGATTTCAGGAACTCCTACGAGGAGGCTGCGGGAAACGATCAGAAGGCCTTCATTGATAACGGAGCCTCGGACTACCGCGATCTGGAGATGCGCTTTGTCCTCTGGATCCGCTCCTGGTATGGAGGCTTAAGTCTCGACAAGGTGAAAGACTGGGTGCTCACTCCGCCCGATGGGAATGAACCGGCCCCGGTGTCCGCCGTGGAGTCCGAACCGGAAAACCGGATTAAGATTGATTCCGCATCGGAACTCGTTGACAAAGTCTTTCATTCCTCACTGATGGCTTACCCGTTGGGAGCGAATGTTGGCATTGATGCCATCGGTCATAGGAATATCCGTCCCTTTGTCCGATACTATCTCGAATATGGTTCACAGCTCAAGCCGGAGCAGCGTCGCCGTCTCGATGCGCTCCTGCTCCTTTCAGCTTATGTGAACAATGACGACGATCTCGCTCCGAGCCGCTGCTGCATCTCCGGCACGCCGAATATCGCCTCCGACGGCTTCTCCGTCGCCTCCGAACTTTCCGTCCTCTTTCCGAAACATCCGCTCTTTGCCGAGTGGGCGGATCAGTTCGAAAAACGGCAACAGTTGATGGGCTGCTTCTACACTCGTTCCGAGGTGAAAGCCTACGATTCCTTGGGTGGGCGCTGGTGTGAAAGTCTGGGTGGGTATAACTGGGCCTATTTCGATTCCTCCATCCCTGCCAACACTTCGCTTGAGTTGGTTGACGGGAAGAACCGCTTCGCCAATCCCTGGGTAGCTCAACGTGGGCGTTGGATGTATGATGAATTGACCGCGCCGGTGTATAATCCCAATCCATACTGGAGGCAAAATAGATTTGGTTTCAATCAGAAGGGAACCATGCCTCCTCCCAGCCCTTGGAAGCCGGGGATCGCCCTGATTTCCACGAACGGATTCGAGCGGCAGTATCCCGCCCACGGTGCCCATGGCACCGGAACCAGCCTTCCTGTTCCCGCTGTCGTTCCCATTTTGGCCGAGACATTGAGGAATTATGATCCGATGACGGCCGAGCATCTCTTCTGGGCCACCGCCCAACGAACCTCCCCGGAATATGAGGGAAAAGGAAATTATTGGTTCGATGTCGGCACCAATGGAATCGCCCCTAACAACGGCACCGATCCCCACCTGAAGAGTTCAAAATACACGGGTCACGGGATAATCCTTCGCTCGGGCGTTGGCACCCCGGAGGAACTTTCCATTCATCTGGATCAGGCCGATCAGGGTCCGAACTACCGCTGGGGCTGGAATGGCGAGAATTCCTCGGGCGTCCTTTATTTCTTTGCCAACGGACAGCCCTGGTCCGGGCATGAGCGGGAAAACACGGGCGATCACGACAACGATGACGCCACGGGCACGACAACTTTCGCCGTCGTGAAAGATGGCGAGTATCGCAGCATCGGGAATAATGTCCTAGAGCACCCGCTCTATAATCTCGGCGTGGCGCAGTTCGGGGAGATTACAGCGCGGAAGGATCTCAAGCCCTACTCCTGGCCTGTTTACAAGAGCCGCAGCATTATGTTGGTGGGCACTGACTATTTCATTCTTTGTGACGATGCCGTCGGGGATATGCGTTTTTCCTGGTTCACGATGAAGGATCTGCCCTTCCCCAAGCTCGTTTTTCTGAATCCGCTGGGTGCCCGCGCCGATCATTGGAGCGAGGTGACCACTGCCATTTCCAAGGGGGTGATACGTGACGAAGGAAGAATTGAGAGTGCTCATGTCGTGCTCGTCTCCCACAAGAAGAACGGTGTCGAGATGGAGAAGATGACCTCGAAGCTGGTTCCCTACCTCGAGAAAGCCGACATTCAGCAGTATGCTTGGAAAATTCCAAAAGGCGAAAAACCACCGGAGACAGGAGTCTATTGGGTGAAGACCCCGACCTCGCATGATGTGGTCTTCCGCAACAATGCCGAGATTCACTACAGCGGAAACGATGGCTCCTTCTCCGGCACCGCCGGTGTCATTCGCAACAAGCTAGATGGCTCAACCGAACTTGCCCTTTTCGAGGGAACTGAAATCGGCGCGCATGGCGTGAAACTCTCGACCCCCGCCGGAAGCGAACTCGGCATTGGCGCTACCTTTAATAATGCCGTGGTAATCTCTGGAACATTCATGGCGCCGAAGGAAGCGCCGTTTTCGATAGAAGCGCCGCAGATAGCGGGAGCCACGCTCTATGTGGATGGAGCCAAGCACGGGGCGAGAGTGAAGGATGGTGTGCTCACGACGACGCTGCCCGTGGGCCAGCACTCATGGGAGCTGACATCGGGATTGCCGACCCCGATTTGTTCGGAAATTGTGCGAACGGAAGTTTTCAGCGGCGGTGTCAAGGTGGTCTTCACGCCGGTTGCTGGAGCCGATCACTACCGGATGGAGACCAGTGCCAATGGTGGCAAGATTTGGCAGTCGGCAGGCGAAGGCACATCGAGTCCACTGGAGATCAAGGGACTTACCAATGGAACGAAGATCCATGTGCGCGTGATCGCCGCCAATGCGCAGAAGGAGAGTGCTCCCGGCAACGAATATCCGGTCTATGTCAGCGACAAACCTCCTGTAGCTCCAGATGGTCTTGACTTGGTGCTGGCCAAAGACCGGATTGATTTGACTTGGGGCGAGATTTTAGGCGTGTCGGAATACCGGCTCTATCGTCGTCCGCTCGGAGAAACGGCTTGGAAACAAATCTATTCCGGTTCGGCTCGTTCCTTTGCCGACCTGGACGCCAAAGGGTCAATCCCTCCAGTAGAGTTGCCAGGACGCGCTGACAACGCCCTCAATGATGATCGCGGGACCGTTTATGAATACGCGGTGGCCGCCGTGAATGGGAACGGCGAGGGCGAGAAAAGCGCGGTGGAGAATTCCGATCCAACCGGTTGGCGCAACTGGTGGCCTGCCGGAGAAGAACGGCGATTCAAGCGGCAGACCGGTTATTGGTTGCCGCCTTATGTCGCGCCGGAAGCCGTGCCTCCGCTGCGCTATCCGAAATGAATCATCGCAATCAATCACAATTCTTATTCAATCATCATCAAACCTGCTCGTATGAATTCTCTATTCAAAAAAAGTTGCGCTTGCGTCCTGCTTGTCTTCGCATCGGTCGGTCGGTCTGGTGTTGCTGTGAAGGCGGCGGAATTATCCAACTCCACGTCTGATGCCATCCGCCTCGAATCCAATGCCAAGTCCGCCGGTCGGCCGTTGGCGCATTTCTGGAGTGAATGTGTTGGTTCGGGCCACGCGAGCCTGGGGTTGCGCGCCAGTTGGCTCGAACAGTTGAAACTGGTTCACGACCAATGCGGTTTCCGCTATGTGCGCTTTCATGGTCTGTTTTCCGACGACATGTTCGTCTATCACGAGACCACGAACGGCCTGCCATTCTATAACTGGCAATATGTTGATGATCTGTTTGACCGGATGCTGGCCATCGGCGTGCGCCCGTTTGTGGAGTTGAGTTTCTGTCCGAAGCAACTGGCCTCCGGCACCAACACCGGCTTTTGGTGGCGGGCGAACACCTCGCCGCCGAAAAACAACGCCAAATGGGCCGCGCTGGTCACGGCCTTCGTTCGGCATTGCGAGAATCGCTATGGCGTGGAGGAAGTGCGTTCCTGGTATTTTGAAGTCTGGAACGAACCGGATCTGAATTTCTTCTGGCACGGAACGCGCAGCCAGTATTTTGAACTCTACAAAACCACCGCGCAGGCCATCAAAGCGGTGGATGCCCGACTGCGTGTCGGTGGTCCCGCCACGAGCAATTTTGTGCCGGACGACCGTTTCGACGGCGAACGGCTGGAGAGATCCAAAGTTGCCGGTTTAATCACGCCGGCGGATTCTGAAAAATTTCCCTGGCATCCGGTTTGGGTCGCCCAGTTTCTCGATTATTGCGAGCGGGAAAAGCTCCCGGTTGATTTCGTCTCCACACACCCGTATCCGACCGATTGGGCGCTGGACGAAGCCGGCGCGCAACACCGGCTCACCCGCCAGGTGGAGGCCACGGCCCGGGATTTGAAACTGCTGCGCTCGATCATTGACCACAGTGCCTTTCCGCACGCCGAAATTCAACTCACCGAATGGAGTTCCAGTCCCTCGCCGCGCGATTTTTCGCATGACTGCCTGCCGGCGGCGACGTTCGTGGTGCAGGCGAATCTGGAGTCCATTGGCCTCGCGGATTCGCTGTCTTACTGGACGTTCTCGGATGTTTTTGAAGAGGGCGGAGCGGGCGACACGATTTTCCACGGCGGCTTCGGACTGGTGAATTACCAGAGCATCGTCAAGCCGACCTTTCATGCCTACCAGTTTCTGAACGAACTGGGCGACGAAATCCTGGCGCAAACCAATGGCGCGATTGTCACGCGACATCGTGACAGTGGCAAGCTCACGGCGCTGGTCTGGCATTATCCCTCGGAAATGAAAATCGCACCGCCGCAAACCGACTCGCTGAAGGCGGCGGAAGCCGTGATGGCCATCGGCTCTCCGGCCGCTTTAAAGCTGGTTCTGACCGGGTTGCCCGCCGGAGCAGCGATGGAATTGCAAACGCTGGATCAAACCCACGGCAACGCCGTTGCCGCCTGGGAAGCGATGGGCAGTCCCGAACCGCCCACGCGCGAACAGGCTGCCGAATTGCGAAAAAAGGCCATGGCCTTGAAGCGGGAAAGGCTGCACGCCGATGGCGCCGGCCGGTTGGTTTTGGATCAACCGATTGAACCGTGGAGCCTGGTTCTGGTTCAGCAGCAATAAAACCCATGAAACACACATTCAAAAGTCTTGCGCATTTTCCATCCGCTGTTTGGTCTTTTTGTGCGCGGCTGGTCTTTATTCTCTTCTGCTCATCATTTCCCTTGCTGGCGGCATCGGATCTGGAACCGCTTGTGAACCTTTCCACGGCGGATTTTGACACGCCGGTTCCCGCCGTCAAAAGTATTCTTCCTTTGGCGGGCGAGTGGCGCATGAAGTTGGATCCGACGAGCAACGAGGGCGTGGCCCAGAAATGGTATAGTCATACAATTTCAGGAGACACCGCCAGTCTGCCTGGGACAATCAATTACGAGAATCACCGCACTGCGGCCGCAACGGTGCCATTAAGCCCGCCCGGATCGTCAATCGGTTTGGGGAATTTCCAGCCGCTTTATGAATATCGCGGAGCCGTGTGGTATCAGCGGGACATCGAGATTCCGACCGATTGGGTGGGTAAGCATATCGAACTATTCATGGAGTCCTGCATGTGGGAAACCTACGTCTGGGTGGACGACCAATTTATTGGAACCGTCAACAGTCTAGCTACGCCCCATCGGTATGACTTGACCAAGGCGCTGAAACCGGGCGTAAAACAACGGATCACCATAGCCGTGGATAATTCTAATTTGCCTAACGCGATGTCAGGACTCGCCGGTCAAATCAAAGATCAAAAATCCGCCGACGCCACCGCTCAGGAGATGATGGAGTTTTTCAATGAAGGCAGCGTCACGGGAAGCACCGCCCGTAAGCTCAAATACGATATTACCGGACATCAGGTTTGGGCCATGATGTGGAATGGAATCTTGGGCCGCTTTGAACTTCGCGCTGAAGATCAGTTGCGGATCACCCAGGCTGATGTTTTTCCGCTGGCGGGAACCAACGGCATCAAATTGAAACTTGAACTGGCGAACGATTCCGGTTTAACCGGTGACACCAAAGTTAGCTTTACCTGTAAACTACGCGGCACCGGTCAATCCGAGGAAACCCGGATGGAAGGAACCATCCATCTATCGGAAGAGAAGCGCCAGTTGGTGGAATTAAATCTAGCGTCCAATCGTCCGCTCTTGAGTTGGGACGATGAAAATCCCCGCGTTTATGATGCCGTGCTTGAGTTGTCGCAAGCTGGCAAAGCAAGCTTCGGCGAGTATCGGATGGCTTTCGGTTTGCGGGAGCTGGGTCGCCAGGATAATCATTTTACCGTGAATGGCCGGAAGGTCTTCATGCGTGGCACGGTGGAGAATTTAATTTTTCCCCTCACCGGATACGCCCCTGTGGATCCTGAAACCTGGCAGAGGTTGATGGCGACGGTGAAGGCCTACGGTTTGAACTTTATTCGTTTTCATACCTGCACTCCGCCGGCGGCGGCATTCGATGCTGCAGATGAGGCTGGCGTCTATTTGCAAGTGGAACTGCCGATGCTCACCCGTCCGCCCGCCGGGGCAAAATCGAGGGAGATCAACGACCCGGCCAGCAAGGCATTCATCTTCGACGAGTTTCGCCGCATCCTTGCGACTTATGGGAATCATCCCTCGTTCTTCGGAATGACCATGGGCAACGAACAATTCGATAATAACCAAGCGTTCCGCGCCGGCTTGGTGAAGCAGGCGCAGAAACTGGATTTCCGACATTTTTACGCTGAAAGCAGCGGTGGTCCCACTCACTGGCCTGCGGGTTCCACCACCAACGGTGTGGTGAGTGATTACTTCGTTACCGCGCACCCAGTCTCTGGCACTGAACCGCTCACCGGGATTGTGTGGAGCGGGCGCAGGGTGATTGATTCCTCCCGCTTCAACACCACCTTGCCGAATACCACCTATGACTATTCAGCTTCACTCGTTGGTCTGGAGAAACCTCTGATGACTCATGAGGTCGGGCAGTGGGCGACATTCCCCGATATGCGCGAAATCACTCGCTATCACGGTGCCACCCGTCCTTTTAATTTTGACATCATCCGCCAGCGTCTTCGGGATAATGACTTACTCGAATTCGCCGCCGATTTTACCCGCGCCTCCGGCAGACTTGCTTTTGTGCTTTATAAGGAGGAGGTGGAATCGGCGCTACGCACCCCGGGTTTGGCTGGGTTTCAGTTGTTGCAGCTCAATGATTATCCAGGACAGGGCACATCAACAGTTGGTTTGCTGAATTCTTTGTGGGAATCCAAGGGACTGACCACGCCCCGGGAATTTCGCACCTTCTGCGGCCCAGTAGTGCCTTTGGCGCGGCTCTCCAAACGGACATGGACAACTGCGGAAACCCTCACGGCCACCGTGGATCTGGCGAATTACGGTGCTGCGGAAGTAAACGCTCCGGCCAAGTGGTCTGTGATTGATGATGCTGGTCGCATCCAAGCGATGGGGGAATTGCCGGCCAAGCCTGCTGCTGCTGGCGGTTTATGCACGATTGGGGAGCTTTCCATTCCGCTGGATAAAATTCCTGCGCCGACAAAGGTCACCTTGCGCATTGGAGTCGGTGACCGAGAGCCGAACAGTTGGGATTTGTGGGTTTACCCTCCCAATCTCCCCGAAGATCCACCCGTTGGTGTCACCTTGGCCACCGAGTGGAACGAACAAACCAAGGCATTGCTTCGGTCGGGGCATAAAGTGTTGCTGGCTGTGGATCCGGCATCGTTGCCTCCGCTCGTCAACTCGAATCCCATCGTTCATGATGTCGGTAAGAGTTCCAGTTCGCGCGAGGGTCAGTTGAACATTCCTATTCCAGGCAACTTCACACCGGTATTCTGGAATCCGGTGATGAAACACCAACAACTTGCCCAGACAATGGGGCTGCTTTGTGATCCGGCAAATCCCGCCTTGGCACAATTTCCGACCGATTTCCATAGCGATTGGCAATGGTGGGATCCGGTCATGTCCAGCGCAGTCATCTGCGTGAACCCGCTGCCCAAGGCCTTGCGCCCCATCGTGTGGGTGATTGATAATTTCCGCGACAACCAGCGGCTGGCCATGGTGTTTGAAGTCAAGGTTGGAGAAGGCCGGTTATTAGTCTGTTCCTCGGATATAACCAAGAATATCGAGTCTCGTCCTGTAGCGCGCCAACTTCGCTACAGCTTGCTTCAATACATGTCCAGCAGGCTTTTCAATCCAGATGTTCCCGCCTCGGAAGAAGATTTGGACAAGGTGTTGTTAGCCAATCCGAATCCTGGATCGAAATGAAAATCAATGAAATGAAGCGGATAAAACCCATGAACCACACGTTCAAAAGTTTTGCGCCAGCCTCATCCACTTCCTGGTTGTTGTGTGCGATGCTGGCCTTGATTTGTTTATGCTCTCCATTTCCCTTGCTGGCGGCATCGGATCTGGAACCGCTTGTGAACCTTTCCGTGGCGGGCACCGGACAGCACATTGCCGGCAACACTGTAGCCGAGCGGCAACAGGCTTTATTGAAGTATTGTTCTGAATTAAAGCCCCGAACCAAAACGCCCAAGGAGACCATAGATATTTTCCTCGCACAGGTGCTGCTCAATCAGGATTCCGCCGGAGCCTACCGCCAGTGGGAGGCCGCAGCCAAGTTGACGTTCGATCAGGCCAGCCAGAAGTTGGGCGGGCGTCAGGGTGGCAATAATTACAAAGCCGTGTCACCTGCGGATGGTTTGGGCATGGAGCCGTTTGACGAGTTCGGGCTGGTTTATGCGTGGATGATTTGCCGGGATCGCGCCGATTTCCCCCCAAACATTGTCCGCTACACCCGTCAGTTGTTGGAACTTTGCCATCATCGCGAATGGAAAGGTTATGACGCGCTGAATTACCGTTTAATGATGGATGGTTCCGGATTCATCGCCGCCGAACAATGGCCCGATTTGGTGGATGCGGATGGCCTGAATGCCGCCGGCATCAAGGTCGCCACTAAGAGTCGGTTGCTCGGATATTTTGATGACATCGTCCACCACAACTATCATGAGTATGGTGCCACCGCCTATGCGGGCGTGGATATGGGGTGCGTCAAAATGCTTGCGGAATATGCCGGGGATGCGGAAGTCCGACACCGGGCGGAACTGACCTTGGATTGGATGCTGCTCAATGTGGCCTGCGCGTGGAATCAAGGTTACTTTGTGTCACCAGCGGGACGCGCAAAATATTTGGGTGCCACCGTGACGTCGCCGGACGACCTTGATTCGGTCGGCGGCATTGGCTGGATTTATTTTGGCGCGTTGCGTCCGGTGATTCCCACGGCACCGTTCCACAGTTTTTGGTTTGCGTGCCCGGGACGATACCACCCGCCAGAGATTTTCAATGCTGTGGCGAATGACCGAAAAACAGCCGTTGTTCATCTGGGGGTCTTCTCCAAGCCGCCCAAGCGGGAGGAGCGCATGACCATCTACCACACGCCGGGCTACAGCCTCGCCAGCGAGTGGAATCCGATGGACGGGCCTCGCGATGCCGCCGCGAAAGAAAATCGTCGGCAGATGTTAAAATGGATTTCAGACAAGCCGTTCAGCACTTTCTCTCCGATGCAGGATAATGTCACGCGCCCGTATGTCGCTGCGGACATGAACGCCGGGAAAGCCAATGCCTTCGGCTATGGTGAAAACCCCTATTCGCAAGTGCTCCAATGCCAGGGCACCTTGGTTGGCCTTACCGACGTGGACAGGGTTTACCCGCTTTACAAGCTATACGTTCCCTTCAGCACCACCGGCGCCATTCTTCGACGGGAGGAAAAGGACGGCTGGATTTTCTGTCATGGCGGCTCGGTGCTATTTGCCTTTCGGACCCTGAAGCCATCTCATTGGGAGCCGGCTTATCACGCCCAGGCTCCCGGACTTCAGGCCGATGTGCTCGTCAGCGCCGAACGCATCAACGGGTGGGTGCTGGAAACTAGTCCGGTGGCGGCGTATGCGGGCGGCAGTCCGGAGCAGGAGCTGTCGCGATTTATGGCGGCCAACTTGGACAAACCAAGGGTGCAGGATGTTCATCTGGAGGGAGCTCGCCCGCATTTTGAATACCAGTCGCTCAACGGACACAAACTGGGGATCACCTTTTGTCCGCTGGGCGAAAAATATGCCGGCCAGCATCAGATTGACGGGCGGTCGGTTGACTACGCCGCCTGGCCGTTACTTTCCAATCCCTGGGTCTTCCAATCCATCAACGGCGACCGGTTGGAGATTCATCACGGCGAAAGTTCGCTGGTTTACAACTTCAAGGACTGGAGCAAACAACCATAAAACCAGGCGGTGAACGCCCCCCCAGACTCGAAAAATCATGCCACAAATCAAAATCCTCTTCCTTGCCGCCGCGCTGCTGTCACCCTTGGCGACGCTTCAGGCCGCCGAATCCCCGCAATCATCGCCCGTTCCAAGCGGCGCTGATGACCTTCTGACGCCATCTCCGGAAAACCATGTTTACCAATACATGGCCGCAAAAACTAACATGGTTCCGAAATTCGCGACTCCGCCAGGCGTCCCAGTCGGCTTTCTTTTCAATCCGCAAACAGCCACCGGCTATCTCTGGATTCCGCCGGCTTGCCAGCGGGTGAAGGGAATTGTGGTGTTGGGCGACAATGTGCCGGAACAAGGGCTGGGAGGTCATCTCGCCATTCGGCGTGTTTGCGCGGAACAGGATTTGGCGATTCTCTTTACCACCCCGTCATTCCGCCTTGCCGCAGTGAATCATGCCGACAAGCAAATTCTAACCGACGCGCAAAAAGCCAAATACAACATCGCTTTCCTGCAAGACATCCTTAATGAACTGGCAAAGAAATCAGGATACGCGGAAATCAGCACGGCCCCATGGTTTCCGATTGGCGAATCCATGTCCCTCCAGATTGTGAGCCAGTTGACGCAATTCGCGCCGGAGCGTTGCATTGCGGGCGTCTGGGTCAAGGACGCGCCCTGGGGCAACGCCACGCCCGGTGTTCCGGTGCTGGGGGCGTGCGGCTCCGGCGCGGAATGGGATTTTCCGAAGCATGATGTTTTTAATTTTTGGCGGGAAAAGGCAACGAACGACTTGAATGGGTGCGTGGCGAAGCGAGCATCCATGCCGGACTGGCCTGGCAGTCTTCTGATCGAGGCCGGGAGCGCCCATTTTTCCTGCACGGAAGCCATGATTCAATTGATTGCCCAATACATCTGGTCGGCTTCGGTGGCGCGATGTTCCACCGATGGCAGCCCGGCGTTGCGGCCTGTGGATTTGGCTTCCGGCTATGTGGCGGGTCTTCCTGTGCCTGGCACCACACCAGTGAAGCCGAAGCCTTACGCGGACTGCACCCCGGAAGAGCGCCATCTGCCGTGGTATTTTGACAAGGATTCAGCCCAAGCGGCCTACGACCTGGCCAATGTCAACTGGAACGCGCAAACCCAGGTGCCGGTTTTTGTGGATGAATTGGGAAAGGTCATTCCTTTCAATAAGCGAGGCATCACCGACTTTACACCGGTGCTCGAACCGGACGGGATTACCTTCACCGCCAAGGCTACCTTTCTCAATCAGCTACCTCACGATTTCGTCAAGGGCGGCAGCCCGTTGACGCACGTCGCTGGCGAGCCGACGGTTGAATGGTTGAGAGGGCCAATAATTCCGCTCGGAAACAACCGCTTTCAACTCGCCTTGGATCGAAGCACCGCGCTGTCGGGCAACGAGCAGCGGTCGTTTTTACGAGCCATTCATCCCGGCGATGCCCGCTACCACTTGAGCGTCGCTCCGCTCTCTGTCCACATCCTGATTAACAAGACCGGAAAACCGCAGACGATTAGTTTCGACGAGATTCCGAATCAGTCGGCGGCGACGAAGGAGGTTTTGTTGCATGCGACCTCGGATGCCGGATTGCCGGTGCATTTTTTTGTCAAAGCCGGCCCAGCGGAAATCCACGGCGACAAGCTTGTTTTTACGCCCATATCGGTGAAGAGCCGGATGCCGATCACCGTGACCGTCGTTGCCTGGCAGTGGGGGCGCGGCGGGGATGCGCCGGTGCAGACCGCGCCCCTGACGGAACAAGAATTCAAAATTGTTGCTAAAAAGTAAAACCACAACGTCCGCCATGAAAAAAACGCTTGTTCTCCTCTGGATGCTTACATTGGCCGCTGCGCCGGCCGCGTTGACCGCCGCCGAAACACCGGCTTCGACCGCGGCGACGGTGCCGAACGAAAAAATTGTCGGTGCCGTTCCGTTTCAAAATTCAAAAATGTTTTTCAATGCGGACGGTTCTCCCGATTACCGCGCCTTTTACCGCGAGCGTTACGAATACATGGCCGAACATTTTTTCGCGCCGGCCAATGATGCGGAAATCAAGCGGCTAAAGGATGTCCAATTCGGCGACGCGGTCACGGCCTTGCTCTGGCTTTCACAATCTGCCGACGGCGAGAAATTTCTTCAACGAAGCCACGATCTTTTCGGCATCCTCATTGGTTACGCCGATGGCAACCCGGCGGTGAGCCATGATTGTTTTGGGTTTTATCCCGTGCTCAAGGCGGCGCTGCTGCTCAAGGCGGCGGGACGTTTTGATCCGGCCTGGGAACCGGCGTTGCGGCGGTTCACGCTCGATGGCGTCAACCATGTCCTCCAGCATTTCCCTGGTCCGAGTTCGGGCAACAGCGGAATAGACGGCAACCAGGGGTTGGCGCGGATGTATGGCTGTTTGCTGGCGAAGAAATTATTTCCCGACATGCCCGACGCGGTCTCGGCGGCGGCGAAGGTCAACGACGTATTCACCCGCATCATCCAGCAGGGCGACATTCATGTGGATTCCCTCAATTATTTTGAAGTGTCGTTCACCTTTTTCATCCAGATTGCGCACGAGCTTGGTCGCGAGGATGAAATTGCGAATTCACCCGGCTTGAAACGTATGTTTGCGAACATCCGCGATGCCGTCAGCCCCAATGGATTCCTGCCGGAATTTGGCTCCGGTTATTTTTCACCGAATGGCTACGCCAACGTCCCCATTTTCTTGGAATATGCCGGGGCGCTGTATCACGACCCCAGCTTTGCCACCGCCGCGCGCCGGTATTTCGGGATGCTCATCCAATCCGGCCCCGCGCGGGATGCCAGCGTCAGAAACGCAATCCACAGTTGCGTCCATGTGATGCCCCAGCTTCTGGATTTTTTCCAACCCGTGCGCGGATCACTGCCGCCGCCGGAATTTATTTCCGGTGTCACCCGCCGCCTCGCCAACATCGGCGGTGAACGTCCGGGTTTTCTCATCCTGCGTCCCTCGGTGACGCCGGGGTCACCCATGATCCTGATGGATCTGCTCGGCCAGGGCGATCATGCCCAGCCGGAGTTCACCGCTTCGGTGAGCTATTACGAATCCGGCCATGTGCCGCTTTTCTACCAGTATGGACGCTATATCAGCGGCGCGAGCCGAGGAAACCAGATTTTTTTGGGACAACTCGGCGCGCTGGAGCCGGAGCCTGCCTGGCAGGCCGACACTTGGCGCACGCTGTCCATTCCTACGGACCGTCTCGTCGGATTGGATGGCCGCGCCGCGGTTGAAGCCGTCTCGCTGCGCACGGACGACCGATCGAAACGAACCGATCGCGGACTGGTGCTCGCCAACCTGCGCCTCTCCGGGCCGACTGGAACGAAACCGGTTTGCGACCTCTCTCAAGGCGTCTGGACGGGCAACAGTCATTCTGTGGCGGAGGGAAAGCTGCCCGGCTCGCGCGCCCTCCGCATCCTGGATGACGGACAGGGCTGCACTTTGAAAAATTTCCAGCCGCTCACCTTCGATCCCCAACAGTATGTGGAACTGCTTTGCGACGTGAAATGGTTTGGCAAAGGCCGGCCCGACGGACAACTGCGCCCGACCAGTGATGCCCGTTCCTGGATGCCGGTCGAGGAGACCGCCCTGCTGGCGGTGCTCAAGGATGTCCGCGAGGAACGTCACGGAGAGGATTGCCGGGCGCGGCTGGAATATTCCAGCTACGGCACCTTTGACACCAGCTTGGTGCGCCAGATTGTGTTGACGAAGGAGGGCGTGCTGGCCGTGCGCGACGATATTCTGCCCGGCGCTAGCGCCGACGGGCTGCCGGCCTTTACGCTCTGGCAAATGTATTCGATTGACAGTGAAAGCACGAACCGGTTCACCAGCCTGGGCGAATGCGCTTATCCCTCGTGTGACTTGAGCGATACGAACCGCTATCGCCGCGGCATGAGCGTTTATTTCTCCGGGCCGGCCGGAACCACTTGCGGCAAACAGGTCATCCCCAACGGACGGTTGCGCAACTATCAGGACATCCAGCGCGACCTGAACCTGCGCACCGCCTACGCCCGGCTGACGCTGCAGGCGGGAAAGCCAGCCAGTCTTGACCTGCTGGTGGTTCCCCATTCGCCCGCCGCCGACCCGGCGCAATTGGACACGCTCACTTCTACCGAACAGGACGAGGCGCGTTCCACCTTCCGCACCGTCTGCGACGGCCAGCCGGTTCAGATTGAAATCCGGCATGATGGCGGCTGGCTGGTGAGTCGCCCGGCGGCAAAAAGCCCTTGATTTTATGGGCTTTTCTTTTTTGCGGGCTGGTTTCAAGGGCGTAACAAAATGCACATAATTGAAGCGAAAATGCTATTCTCCAGATCCACCATGTGAGGTAAAGTTACGATGATCCATTTAACTACCGGTTTGTTCCGGCTGGCCAAAACGAAAGAGCAACAAACATAAAAAACGAATGTTATGAAAACGAATGTTATGAAAAAAACCTCCCTGCGAAATTTCATTGAGATTGTTTCCGCCTTCCGCTGGGGAGGTGTTTGCGGCCGGTATCTCGCCGTGTGCTTGATGCTGGCGTTGCCGCTGACCGTGCGGGCGACCAACCATTATTTTGTCCACAGTTCAAACAATTGGAATAGCAACGCCAACTGGACTAGCAGCGACGGTGGGGCGACAACCAACGGTGTCCCCAATATAACTGTTGATTCGGCGGTGCGAGCCTACGTTCAAAACGCTGCCTGCAACGTGACGATCAACACCCAGGTGCCCACCAACAATCTGGTGTTAATCCTGAACGGGGCCACCGTGACCGAGCAGGCCGGCGGCTCCATCGTGGTCAGCAACTACCTGAGCCTCGAGGAGAACTCCACGTTGAACATCCAAAACGGCTCGTGGACGCAAGCCGGATCCGTTGGCCGGTTTTATTTGGGCAATGTGGTCAACGATGGTCCAACTTTCAATTTGAGCGGCGGGGTGATGACGGTTCAGGGGCCTTGGCTTATTGGCGCGGCATCCAACGCTGTGGGCACGGTCAACATTAGCGGCGGACGGTTCAACTACTCTGGCGGGACCGCCGATTTGGGAGGTTACACCACTTACAGTGCGGGCATCATTAATTTAAGCGGGACAGGTTATATTGGCAGCAGCAACAACATCAAGTTTGGGGCCGGCTCCCCTTCTTCGGGAACTTTCAACCAGACTGGAGGCACCTATCAATCACTCGCGGCGGGTGCTGATTGGAGTTTAGGCAGCTCCGACAGTTCGTCCGGGACGTATGCCATTTCAGGCGGTTTGCTGGACATGAAGAGAGTGTTCACCAATTCGGTGGTGGCCGGCGGCGGCACGGCGAAGTTTCAAGTGACGGGCAACTGGGATAACGGGGCCAACACGAACATCAACATCGGTGCGAACCTGACGCTCAACACGGCGCTTTCGACGCTGGCGTTTCTGTTCAATGCCAGCGGCATTGAGCAGATCAACGTGGGCGGCACGGCGAATTTGAACAGCAGCACGCTGCAAATCGGCGGAAACGTGACTTCGTCCGGCACCTACAATTTATTGACGGCGGCCACCATCGCCACCAACAGCATGACGGTGACGGTGCTGCCGGGAATTCAATTGACGAGTCTGCAAGTGGTGGCGGGCGGCAACGGACAGATTCTCCAGGCGACGGTGGCGCCGGCGGCGGTGTATCCGCTGGTCTGGACGGCGGGCAATGGCAACTGGGATTCGGTTTCCGTGAACTGGACGCAGAACGGTTCGCCGACGACTTACAGCGATGCCAATTTGGTTCAGTTTGACGATACGCCGGACGGATCCGGGCCGTTTGTGGTGACGATCACGAACGCCGCAGTGTCGCCCGTCAGCATCACGGTGAGCAACAACGCCAAGGCCTACACGATTGATGGCAATCCGATCGCGGGCAGTGCTGCCCTGACCAAGCAGGGCACGGGCACGGTGGTCTTTGGCGGAAATAATACGTTCAGCGGCGGAACACTGATCAGCGCGGGAACCGTGCAGATGGGCGACGGCACCAACGCGGGCACTTTGGGCACCGGTCAGATTACCAACAACGCCACGCTGGCGGCGAACGCAGGGACGAACAGCGTCACACTTTCAGCAGCCATCAGCGGCACCGGCCTGTTCGTCCAGAACGGCACGGGCACGGTCACTTTGTCCGGCGCGAACACCTACACCGGCAACACGGTCGTGAACGCGGGCACGCTGGCGATTGGTTCCGCCGGAAAATTGGGCGGTGGCAATTATGCGGGGAACATCACCAATAACGGCGTGTTCAACTATGCCGGCAGTGGCGCGCAGACCTTGAGCGGGGTGATTTCCGGTTCGGGTGTCGTGAGCAATTCCAGTGCGAACACCTTGACGCTGACGGGCAACAGCACGTTCACGGGTCCGCTGGTGATGGTGGCGGGAACGGTGACGGTGTCGAAGATCGGCAACGTGGGTGTGGCGGGGCCGTTGGGAGCCGGTTTGGCAGGTGTTTATACGAATGCGCCGATCCAGATGTTTAATAACAGCTTGAAGACGTTGCAATACACCGGCCCCGGCGAGACGAACAACCGCTCCATTTACATCAACCAGCAGATTACCGCCAATCAATATGCCACGCTGGACGCCAGCGGCACGGGGCCGCTGGTTTTCAACAGCGCCACCAACCTTGTGATGGCTATTGCCAACTCTACAATAGGCGATTCGCCCCTGACGCTGACGGGCAGCAATACCGGTGACAATACTTTGGCGGGCGACATCCAAGACGGATTAAGCAAGTATTTGGCCGTGGTCAAGCAGGGCGCGGGCACTTGGGCGCTGACGGGAGCCAAGAATTTCCATGGGCGGGTGGACGTGACCGGCGGCACACTCAAATTTGATTCCCTTGCCAACGCGGGGACGGCGTGCGCCTTGGGCCTGGCCACGCAACTATACATCTCCGCCACCGCCAGCGGCTACGCCATCAGCCTGACCAACGGCGGGGTGTTGCAATATACCGGCACCGGTGCCAGCATCAGCGACCGCATTATCGGCATGAGCGGCAGCGGCACGCTTTCGGATGGAACTGCCGGCGGCTCACTGACGTTGAACGGCGGCGTCTATAATTTAAACGCCAACGGCAACACCCTGACCCTGACCGGATCGGGCAACGGCACCATCGCCGGGCCGATTACGGACAATTATGCCAGCCTGGGCATCACCAAGACCGGCACCGGCACTTGGACGCTATCCGATGCCAATAACACATTTTCCCAGCCACTTGTGGTCAGCAACGGAACTCTAAATATTGCCGTGCCGCAAACGGCCTCTGCCGGCGTCACCGTTGAAGATGGCGCAACCTTGGGCGTTTCGGCTTCCGGCGGGAACCAATTGACCGTCTCAAGCGGCTTGGCTTTGGGTGGCGCGACGGGTGCCAGCCTGACTTTTAGCGGCTTGGAAAGCACGACCACGGCCTCAGTCAATGCGTCCGGCGGCCTGATGCTGAACGGCAACTGTCTGATCAACATTGTGGGGGGAACCTTTTCGGTGGGCCAGACATATCCGTTGATCACCGGCAGTATCAGCGGCACGGGCAGCCTGACCTTGGGCAGCAAACCCACCGGCTTGGCGGGGACGATTGTCACCAACGTCAACGGGGTAGAAATTGATCTGGTCGTCTCCGGTTTTTATCCCGACAAATGGGCGGCGGGCACGGGTAATTGGGATCATTCCATCCAGAACTGGACCGTGAACGGCAGCCCGGCGAAGTTTGCCGACAGCGACCCGGTGTTGTTTGACGACTCGCCGTCCGGCACGGGACCCTTCACCGTCACGGTCACGCCGGCCAGCGTTTCGCCCGGCGGCATGACGTTTAACAACTCCAAGACTTACACCATCGGCGGAAATCCCATCGCGGGAACCGGCAGCCTGACGATGAATGGCAGCGGCACAGTGGCTTTTGGCGGCACCAACAGTTTCAGTGGCGGCACGGTCATCAACAGCGGCACGGTGCAGGTGGGTGACGGCACCAACGCGGGATCTTTGGGCGGCGGTTTGATAACCGACAACGGCATGTTGGCGGTCAACGGCGGGGCGAACAATGTCGCCCTGGCCAGCGTCATTTCGGGCAACGGCTCGCTGGCAATGAACGGCACCGGAATTCTAACGGTTTACATCACCAACAATTATTCCGGCGGCACGGTCATCAACGCCGGCACGGTGCAAGCGGGCAATGGCAGCGCGCTGGGCACAGGCAACGTCACGAACTACGGCGTCCTGGCGTTGAATGACTTCGCGGCCAGCGACACTCTGGCCAACAACGTGAGCGGTTCGGGCGGTGTCAGCCTGACCGGCTCCGCGCTGGTCACCTTCACCGGCAATAACAGTTACACGGGTTCCACCCTCGTCTCTGCCGGGGCGCTGCTTTTGTCCGGTCAACCGGCTCTGGGCAGTTCATCACTTGTGGTGGTGACTAATAGTGCTGGCGTCGGTTTGAACGACGGCGTCACCATTACCAACAACCTCAGCCTTGCCGGTTTGGGGCTGAACAATGCCGGCGCGCTCCAGACGTATTTGGGCAACGCGGTGTGGGCGGGCCATGTCCACATTGCCGCTGGCGGCACTCGGCTGGGCGTCAACAGCGGCGGCACCAGCCTGACCATTTCCGGCGTGATTGACAGCGGCGGCGTGCTTTATACCAACGCCCCGGCTCTCAACATCCGTTGCTACAGCTCTTCCCGGACCGTCATTCTCTCGGGCATCAACACATATCTGGGCGACACGGTCATCAACGCCGGCATTCTCCAACTGGCCGGCGGCGACAACCGGCTGCCGGTTTCCAGTATTGTGGATCTGGGCATCAACAGTGGTGGCGGCACGGCGGGATACTTGGACCTCAACGGCTTCAATCAAACGATTGGCGGCGCGCAATTGAACCCCAGCGCTTCGTTGTCCTCGTCCGTGCAGAATACGTCCGGCACGCTCTGCACGCTGACGGTCAATTCCACCACCAACACCGTTTTCAGTGGGATTCTGACCGGCAACTTGAATTTGGTCAAAACGGGTTCTGCCAGTTTCACTCTGTCGAACACGACAGCCAACGCCCAGTCTGGCAGCACCACCATCAATGGCGGCGCTTTGCTGATTAATGGCGACAACGGCAACAGTCCCGTGACGGTCAACACCAGCGGCACCTTGGGCGGCAGCGGCCAGATGGAAGGATTGGTGACGGTCAACACGGGCGGCGCGCTGTCGGCGGGAGACACCACCAACGTGGCAGCGGTCACCCTCAACGGCGGACTGGCGTTGAGCGGCAATGTCGTGGTGAAAGTCAACAAGGACCTTTCCCCGGCGCAAACCAACGACCAGTTCAATGTCACCGGCTCGCTGGCCAACAGCGGCACCGGCACCTTGACGGTGGAAAATGTCGGCGTCACTGCCTTGGCGGTGGGCGACACCTTCCAAGTGTTCAACCGGGCACTGACTAATGGCGGCGCTCTTGCCATCGTCGGCCCGGCTGGCGTGACCCTTGCCAACCATCTGGCGACGGACGGAACCATCAGTGTCTTGTCCCTGTCCAGCACGCCGCCCGGATTTCCGGCCCATGCGCTGACGGTGTCGGGCGGCACGGCGTCGCTGACGGCGACGGGCGCGATGGGCGCGCCATTCACGCTGTGGGCCAGCACCAATCTGGCGCTCACGCCCATCACGAACACTTGGACAAAGCTGACCAACGGCACCGTCACGGCAAGCCCGTTCACCATCACCGATCCCGGCGCAACGACCAACCAGCAGCGGTTCTACTTGTTCAGCACGCCGTAATAGTCGGATCAGGCTTGGGCTGGGCGTAGTGATGACTGCGCCCAGACCAAGCAATTAAGCCTTACGACAAAATGAGCAAAAAACACAACATGTCTGAACAAGAACCAGTGCCGGCAGGATTCACGTTGATTGAACTGCTGGTGGTCATCGCCATCATCGCCATTCTGGCGGCCATGCTGCTGCCAGCTCTGGCATCGGCCAAAAGAAAGGCGCAAGCCACCATGTGCATGAGCAACATGAAGCAGTTGGGGCTTGCTTTTAATATGTATGAAAACGACAACAGTGATTTGATTACCCTGACCAGCCTTTGGACCCTGACTTCGAATGCGCGCTGGTCTTTCGACGACCTGCTGTGCGGCACGGGGGATCTGGGAATTAGCCTGACCCAGAGTGAGATGGATGCCTATGGATTTCCAACCAACAAGTATTGCAAGGTTCTGGTCTGCCCCATGGATCAGATCCTGCGCGCGGGCATTCCGAGCTATGCCGATGCTGTTCCACGCACCTACAGCATGCCCCGGTCCAACTCGCAAATGTTTGGCCAGCCCGGAAAAACCCAATATGGCGTCGGCATCGGTTATCTGACCCAGACGGATCCGCCGGTTCCCAACAAGATTAAAACCAGCAATGTTCCAGATCCCACCGGCACCATCATGCTGTTGGAAAATCCCGATGCCGGCAACTACGCCGGCGGCTGCCCCTATGCCTATGTCAATGACGCCACCGGTTTTGCCAACCCGGTGGATTATCCCAAATCCTTTCACGGCGGATACACGGATGCCAACGGCAACGGCGGCGGAACATTCAACTGGTTGTTTGTGGATGGCCATGTCCAGGGGCTCAAGCTTTCCGCGACGCTAAAAGGCAGTGCGCCGACCCAGGGCAGTTTGGCGGGCATGTGGACGGTGATTCATTGAACCAACCCTCTAAATAACCAGCCTTGCCAACCGGCGGCAACCCATTGTCAATGGTTTGTAAAATGTTCCAACCCGCCCTGACCATGAACTTTGATCGCCGCCAACATTTCCTTGCCGTTCTCGCCCTGCTGGGCGGGCTGGCCGCGCCGGTCGCCCGGGCCGCGAACGACACCTGGACCGGCGGCGGCAATAACAACACCTTCACCAACGCGGCCAATTGGGGCGGCGCGGCCCCGAACGCCACCGGGGATTTGATTTTTTTTAGAGGCACCACCCGGCTGACACCCACGAACAATGAGCCGGACGACTACTATGCGTTCAACGGCATCACGTTCAACTCCGGGGCGGGCGCGTTCAGCATTTCGGGCGGGCGGATTGACTTGAGCGGCGGCATCACGAACAACTCGTCGAACGGGCAGACCCTTGCCAACAACTTGGCGCTCCAAACCGACTTGAATGTTGTCGGCGGCCACAACCTGACGTTGGCGGGCACGATCAGCGGCGGCTACGGCTTGAGCAATGCCAATACAGCCACCCTGACCCTTTCAGGCACCAACACCTATACGGGCATCACCACGATTACCGCCGGCACGCTGGCGGTGGCGGCCATCGGCAACTCCGGCGTGGCCGGGCCGCTGGGCGCTGCGCCGGCGGGCGTTTATACGAATGCGCCGATCCAGATGTTTAATAACAGTTTGAAGACCCTGCAATACACTGGTTCCGGCGAGACGAACAACCGCTCCATTTACATCAACCAGCAGATTACCGCCAATCAATATGCCACGCTGGACGCCAGCGGCACGGGGCCGCTGGTTTTCAACAGCGCCACCAACCTTGTGATGGCTA
>CAISYZ010000136.1 GCA_903889895.1 uncultured Verrucomicrobia subdivision 3 bacterium
TAGCCATCACAAGGTTGGTGGCGCTGTTGAAAACCAGCGGCCCCGTGCCGCTGGCGTCCAGCGTGGCATATTGATTGGCGGTAATCTGCTGGTTGATGTAAATGGAGCGGTTGTTCGTCTCGCCGGAACCAGTGTATTGCAACGTCTTCAAGCTGTTATTAAACATCTGGATCGGCGCATTCGTATAAACGCCCGCCGGTGCAGCACCCAGCGGCCCGGCCACGCCGGAGTTGCCGATGGCCGCCACCGAAACCGTGCCGGCGGTGATGACGATGGGACTGAAGAAGGTGTTGGTGCCGGTCAGCGTCAGGATGCCACTGCCAGAATTGGTCACGGCACCGCTGCCGGAAATCACACCGCCCAAAGTCTGCGCGGCGGAACTGCCGTAGGTGAACGCCCCGTTGTCAGCAATGTTGCCCGCGTAATTGCTGCCACCCAATTTTCCGGCGGAACCAATCGTCAAACCGCCGCTGGTGATGGTGGTGTTGCCGGTATAGGTGCTCGTTCCCGTCAGCGTCAACGTGCCCGTGCCGGTGGAACTGTTGACCGTCAACGAACCGCCGCTGCTGGTCAAGCCGGTGGCGAAGGTGATGTTGGTGCCATTCGGGTCAATGCTGACGGCCTGGTTCGCCGCCGTGCTGAAACGCGAGGAGTAATCATATTGGTTCACCGAGGAATACTGCAACGTCCCGCCGCCAAAGGAAATCGTGCCGGTGGCCCCGAACGGCCCGCTGGTCGTGCCGTTTTGCGCGATGCCCGCGTTCGCCGTGCCACCATTGAGCTTGACGCCGCCGCTGAAAGTGTTCGCGTTCGTGAGCGTCAGCGTGCTTGAGCCGGCTTGCGTCAAAGAACCGCCGCCAGTAATCGCCGCACCGCTGAAATCCGTTCCCTGCGCCACGGCATTGTTGCGGTTGACCACCAAGGCGGCGCCGGAATTGATGACGATGGCGGATCCGGTTGGAAGCGATCCCGTTGCGCCTCCATTGCCAAGCTGAAGGGTCGAAGCGGTGCTTCCGCTGCCAATCGTCGTCGTGCCTCCGGTATAGGTATTCGCACCCAAGAGCGTCAGAATGCCGGTGCCGGCGTATTTCAAACTTTCGGCATACGGACTTAATCCATCGTTGATGACTCCGGTTATCGTGAGATTGCCACTTCCCTGAATCGTTTGTGTCTGCAGAGTAGTCGCTCCAGACGCGCCCAAACCCAAACCCGCGAGGACAAGCGTGTTGCCCAGGCCATTGACCGTAAGAAATCGCGCCCCAGCATTGCTATTGGTCCACACCGTATTGAGCGAGAGCGTGACCCCTGTGCCATTGATCGTCTGGACATTCGCCGTGCCATTGCCGAAGTCCTGAGAGAGGGTGCCGGCACCGGTGAAGGTAAGGTTATTCGCACTCGTATCGCCCGCTTGCCCAAAGGTGGTGGTGGCGAGGCTATTGCCGCTGTTGAGTTTTCCAATCATCGTTGAGGTGATCGCCGTTCCCGAAGTGTTCAGAACAGTGCCAAGGCCGAAGGTGAAAATCCCGGAACTGTCCACAGCGTTGGCGCTGGCCAGCTTCAGGGTTCCCGCGTCTCCCAAGGCTGCTCCAACATTGATATTGTAGGAGTGGCCGGTGCTGGTCGGATTGAGCGTGAGCGTGCCCGCCTTCAAGGTAAACGCGCCCGATCCGGTTGAGATTGCCCCCGATATATTTACCGCGCCATTCGAGGCCACCGTAAGCGTCTTCGCGTTGAGATTCAGCGCGCTTCCCGAATTAAAGTTCAAAGCCCCGGAGGCCTGATTATTGTAAAAGCCGGTGTTGTTTGCGAGTTGAACCGTGACATTGGCTCCAATGTTAAGATTGTGATTCCCCGAATCATTCATGTAGATGCCGGCGTTCGTCACGTTGTTAAGAATGTTGGTGCCCGCATCCTGCAAAGTATATGCCGAACCTGCGCCGATGGTCACGTCCTGTCCCACGGAGGAGGCCAGCCAGATTCCCTGTGCGGTTGCTCCCGCAGTGAGGTTGGGCTGGTTCGCAAACGTGGAGTTGAACAAGGCGCTCACCGTGGAACTCGGCACCCCGCCACCCCAGTTCCCAGTGTCGCTCCATGTTGTGGAGTTAGCACCGCTCCATGCCGAGGTTGTTGTGTCTGCCCGCACGACAGTCAGCGACAGACCAGCCACGAGAGCGAGGGCGGTCAAGCAAAAAAGTTTTTGATAAATGGGAATCTTCATGATCTTCTTCTTTAGCTGATGTTTATGTCTTGTTTGACGGATAACGGCGGCAAGTTTTTTCCGATCGTTAATGGTTTTGATGTTTAATCTACCACGGCACATTTTTTTCGGAATAGCATTTTCGCTCCATTTATGTGCATTTCGTGAAACGATCGGAGGCGGGATTGATGCCATGAAATCGTTGGAAAACTCTCTGAATCCAGATTTTTCACTTGGTGGACAACACATACTGGTCAGCAAATCATTCATTGCTCCAATTGAAACCTACCACTCACGGCGTGCTGAACCGATAGAATCGTTGCCGGTTGGTCGCCGCACCGGGATCAGTGAGGATAAACGGACTTGTCGAGACAGCGCCGTTAGTCAGCTTCGTCCAAGTGTTCGTAATCGGGGCCAACGCCAGGTTCGTGCTGGCCCATAATGAGAAGGCGGTGCCCGGCAGCCCGGTGGCCGTCAGCGACACGATGCCGCCCGTCACGCAGATGGCGCTGGCCGAGAAACCCGGCGGGGTGGCGGGAGCCGCGACCACGGTCACGGTAAAGGTTGTGCTGTAAGTGTCCCCGCCCGAATCGGTCGCCGTGACCGTCACCGGCGTGGCACCCACCGGAAAAACCGAACCCGACGGCGGCGTGTTCACGGTCGGCAGCGAGCCGCTGGCGTTGTTCGACGCCGTGGTAATGAAGCTGACCGGCGTGCCGTTGCTGTTCACGGCGGCGACCATCAGATTGGTGGGCACGGTGAAAACCACCGGATCCAAGTCCACCAACTGGTAGCCCGGAGTCAGCCCGTTCGTGAAATTCACCTGCTGAATCTTCCGGTTGCCATAAGGCACATACACCGTCTGGTTCGTGGCTGTGACCGTGGTTCCGATGCCGGCAAGCAGATTGCTGTAATTGTTCAGATTCGCGATTGGAATCACCAGCGACACATAAACATTCGTCTGCGAGGGCTGCAACGCCCCGTCCGCATAAAACCAGTTCCGCACGTTGCTGTCGGGGTCATAACCGCTGTCATTGACCAGACCAACCGTGGCGTTGGCGGGCACGGAGGCGAAATAAATGAGCGAAGGCGAATCCAGCGCCTCGCCAGATGGCAACGCAAACGGCAACTGCTTGGGCAGGTTCTGCATCAGCACCCAGTTGCTGCCCAGCGTCGCGTTCGCCGCCGGCAACACCTGCCACAGCACGCCACCATTATGCCCGCCCGCGTAATTATTGCTCGTCGTGATCGTGTCCGAAACCACCATCACCCCGTTGTGCAGTAAAACCACCTGCCGGCTCACTCCCACGCCGGGATACTCATACCGGGCGAAGGTGGTCGTTCCGTAAGCCGCGTTGCTCGAGATCATCCCCGCCCCCCACGCCGTGTTCGTGTAAGCCGTCCACGCATAGGTGTTACTGTAGCCCATCGCGTTATACCAGTTCGTTGTCGGCGTCACATCACCCGACGCCACCGGCACGATGGGATAAGAATAGTTGGTCGGACAGATGAAGACCTTGTTCATCTTGTTCGGCTCCCCGCACCGGTCAATCATCGTGACCGTGTGCGCTCCGTTGAAATTGGCGGTCGTGATGCCACCCCGATGCTCGTAGGCCGCCTTACTCTGCGAGAAGCTCAAGTCCATGAGCAAATACGGCGCACGGGGGTGATGGCCGGTGGCCAGCACCAGCTTGTCGGGGACGATTTGATAGTGTGGATCGCCACGCCCCAGCCCGAATCCTCCATACGAGCCATCGCTGGAACTGATGCGCGGGGTCGCCTGGCTCGGCGTGTCGGCGGCTTGCGGCGCGGCGTTTGAGACGTTTAACTGGTCTATCCCGACCGGCCACAGGTCCAGCGTGTAAGTATAATTAAATGGATTCGGATTCTCCAGATAGAACGCCTCATACTTGCGGGCCATATACAAGTAGAACGGATTAGTCCACAGCATGTAACCCGCCTTCAAACACCACTGCACATTCGCCGCGTTGATCTGCAGATAATCGGTATTGCCGGATACATACCAGCTCCACATGCTCTTGCTCCATTTGGCGCCCTGTCCGCTGTTTTCAACCGTCCGCGCCATTCGGTCCATGAGGCGCTTGAGATGCGGCGAATTGATCACGTCATTCGTGCGTCCGAGCCGGAAACCCATGTTCAGAATGAGATTGAAACCAGTCCCAGCGTCGTAGTGCGGCGAATTATCGGCATCATAGGAGGTGATGGTGACATTGGTCCAGAACGTCTCGAACGTGGCCTTGGTCAGCGGAAAATTGGTCCGTCCCTGGTAGATGCACGCCACGGTCGCCCCCAAATCATTCAAGGTCACCTCCTTGTTGTAGCCGGTGGTGAGATAAGTGTTCCCGAAAACCGGCTCGCCTTGATAATTCAGGAAATTGGTCGAGCCTTCCATGTAGGTGCTGATGAAACTCTCCACATTGGAGCGGTAGTTCACCTGGGCGGCGGAAGTCCCAAAATACGCACCTAGCACATTCAACGCCCAGGCGTAATTAAGCGCCACTTCCGTCGGCTCGGTGACATTCAGGTCGGTTCCACCGCCGTTGGTCACAATGATGCTTGCCGCCGCCGTGAGCGCGGCATTGCCCGCCGCCTCCAGATTGGTGATCAGCATGGGCTGGATGGAGGGGAAATAATAACTGCCCAAGGCGACCAAGGTGCGCAGCGCCGGGTCGTCATCGGCCGTAAACTGGGCGATCAGGTTGGTGACCACCGTGTAGGCCTGCCCGCCGGCGATCTGGTTGGAGATAGATAAGAAATTCGTATTATACACGCCTTGCAGATACGCTTCCCGCGCGGCGATTTCATTCGTGGTCTCCTCATGCGGCACATAGCTCAATGAATAGACGGCGGAAAGGTCGAAAGGCGAATCGGGCAGGCCGTCAATGCCATTCGGCTCCGTCACCTGAAGGTTCGGGTTCTGGCTGAACACCAGCCGGTCCAAGGAAAGCCCCAAACCGTCGTCGTCAATATTGAACACCAGCGTCTGGCCGACCTGGGCGGCGGTCACCGTGTAAGCCGTTCCAGAGTTATACCAAAAATACCGTCCTTCGAAGGGATTGGAAACCGGATTACCCGCGCCGCTGCCATCCTGTTTGACAAGGCTCCCGCCAACGGTTGTCGCCGCCGCCCCGAAATTGGGGGAGTAATAGAACGAATCATTGCCGGCGTAAGTGGTCGCGTTCGTGGCGAAGAGCGACTCCCGATAGTAGAAGTAATAGGTGCCTGGCTGCGAAAAGACCAGTTGGTAGCTGGCGGTCGAGGCATGGCCTCCCGGCATCATACCATATCGCGGGTCGGCGATGATGGCACTGCCCTGCGAGGCGGGATAGGGAAGGCCAGCCGGCAGGATGGGATTGCCAAGCGGACTGGTAAACGAATTTGTGACCACCACGGCAAATCCCGGACTAACCCCGCCAACATGAGCAAGGCTGTAAATATCCTCCGCCTCCACGGCCAAATAATTGGCCCCGTAGCGTTGTAGCACCGTGTTGGAAGCGAAGTTGGTCGAGGGACCGAGGGAGGTTATTTGATGAAGCGTGATGGTGTAAGGGCCTGTGCCGTTGGTAACGATGCTCGCGATCAAGTTGCTGGGAACGGCTCCCAAGACAAGGCCGCCCGCGCCACTGATGCTGCCACACACGATCAAAGGGTAAGTGGCTCCCGAGGCCGCGAAATTCCCGCCATTTAGAGTGATGGTGTTGTGGCCATTCAATACCAGCGTCCCGGCGCTGATGGGCGCAGTTAAGGTGCTGTTCACCCCGTCAAGTTCATTGGTCGCGCCCGTGCCACTGCCCAGTATTAGCGTGGCTGGCCGCAACTGGCTGCTGCCAGAAACGACCACGCCCAGAGTGGCACCGTCTTTCACCATAATGCTGCCCGTGCCGGATTGCGCAGAACTGACGTAAAGGGTCCCGTTGCTTACCGTCGTGTTGCCGCTGTAATTATTCACACCGGCCAGCGTCCAAATACCACTGCCGGTCTTGGTGATGCCCAACCCGCCGAAATTATCCACGATGTTCCCGGCGATCGCGCTGTTGCCGCCGCCCGCCAGCGTCAAGGTGTTGCCGTTGGCGTTCAAATTCGTGACCACCCCGTTCAATGTCAGCGAGCCGCCCGCCGTGCCGTCGGAAAGCGTCCCGCTGCCGCTCAGGCCAATGCTGCGGTCGCTGGTGCTTGTTCCTGTGCCGGTATATTGCAACACCCCGCCGTTGGTCAGGCTGATGGCGTAGCCGCTGGCGGTAGTGGAGATGTAAAGTTCCGTGGCCTGGCCCAAGGCGCACGCCGTCCCCGCATTGGCAA
>CAISYZ010000137.1 GCA_903889895.1 uncultured Verrucomicrobia subdivision 3 bacterium
CGAAGCTCCCCCTCCTGCTGCTTCTACCTCGAAGCGGAATCAACAGCTTGACGAAACCCTGAAAAAACAGTCTTCTTTGCCCGGAAGGTGCAGCACTTTTCGAGCGCCGCCCGCCGCACTTTTCAACCGCCGTTTACAGATGCTTTACGCAGGGAAAACGACATGGTGGGAGACGCAGTAAAAGCAGTGGGTGAAGGCTTAAGTAAAGATGAGAAAAAAGATTTGCAAAGGGAGTTGCACGATCTTCTTCACGATGATCCTAAAGACAATTATAATGACATATTGAACGAAGCAAAACTATTGAGAGAAAACTACTAAAATATGCGACATAACATCATTACTTCTTTGGAAAAAATAAACGGCAAAGACTGTTGGAAATTTGTTGGCGGACCAGGCACTGGCTCAATGATAAGTCTTGATTTTGGAAAAAAAATACCACAAAAAAAGAAGGCGGCGAATACTCATCTCCCCCCAATCCGCCAGAGATTCATTGGTGAAATCGCCATTTTTATTGAGAACGCTGCGTGGCGTTTGGATTCCGAATTGGAAATAATTTGTAGTTCAACGTCGTCAAATCATAAAGGGGGGCGGTATGAAAAAGCTGCAAATCTTCTCGTTGGGCGCAAGGTTGTTCGTGTTGATATTTCCAAGCCAGCTTTAGACTTGGTGATTGAATTTGATGGGAAGTTATTTTTGCGGGTATTTTGTGATCAGACTAATGAAGTAGATAATCATGACAATTATTCAGTCCACATGGTTGAAGGCATTTATACAATTGGGACAAACAGTCAGGTTAAATATCTAAAAAGAAAAATGGGCTGACTAAATCATGGGCTTTTCGGATGCAAGTTATTTAATAGCCCCAGCGCAGGTTGGAAACCTGGTTGCAACTTCAACGCCCGATTTACGGCGGCTTTCGCCTCTTCATTCCGTCCATTGCGTGCTAGAATCATGGCCCTCACATAAGGAATATGCGGATCATCCGGCACGGCGGCTTCCGCCTGGTCGAGCGTCTTTAACGCTCCCGCCAACTGTCCCAACTGGTCTTGAACCTGTGCTTGTGTGCAGAGGAACGGCGGCGAGAGTTTGTCCCAAGCCGTTGCCTTTTTAAGATGCACCAACGCTTCCGCCGGTTGCTGGCGGGATAACAGTAGCATCGCTTCCTCAAATTGTCCCGTCGGCTGGTCGGCTTCCAAGTCCAGCATCCGCTGCAAATCTTGTCCGGCCTGTCCTTGCATATCCACCGTCGCCCGCAGCACCCACGCTGCCGCCACCCGCACATTTCGCAGCGGGTCGGATAACATCCCTTGCAACGCCGATGCAACATTCGTGTCTGACAAGGCCGGTTCCAGCGACCGCACCGCCTTTTCGCGCACCAGCGGATGCTCGCTCTTTAACTGTGCCAGCAACGCCGTTTGGGTTGCCGGTTCAACCGCCCATTGTTCGAGAAAGGTAGCCGCCACCGCCCGCCAATACGGACTTTGGTTCGTGTCGGCCAACAGACCAATCATTTTTTCGTTTGCCTCGGCTTCCCCGCTTTCCGCCGCCGCAATCCACCGCGCCCGTTCACGGGTCGAGCGGTTCATGTTTGTGCCATACCATTCGTCGGCATATTTCAACGACCAATCGGTGGTTTTGCCGGCATGGCAGCGGTTGCAGGCATTCGGGACGTTCAGTTCCTTCGTCAGCAGCGGGTCGGGAATGGTGAAGCCGTGGTCGCGGCGCGGATGCCGTTGCATATACACTGTGACCGGCATATGACAACCGATGCAATCGCTCTTGCATTCATGCGTATGGCTCACCGGGTCAATTTTTGGCGCTTTTGGATAGCCGCCGATATGGCAGCGCATACACAGATCATTTCCTTGCAGCGTGTTTTTGTAGGAATGGGGATTGTGGCAGTCCAGGCAAATTACTCCGTCCTGATACATCTTGCTGCCAAGGAACGCCTCAAACTCGTAGTCCTCATCCTTGATCTGCCCATCGGGATACCAGCGTTTGTCACCGTCCAAAGTTTCGAGCGCGTAATGGTCGTAAAAGGAATCACCCGGTTTGAAATTCTCGGTCAGGTCAGTGTTGCGCGAATGGCAGGAACCGCACAGGCCGACGATGCGAGCCGGGGACAATTTGAAAACGGTGGGATCAAGAAGCGTGGTGTTGGTATGGGCATTGCGCCATTCAACATGAGCTTTGAGCGGGCCGTGGCAAGCTTCACAGCCAACACCCATTTCCGCCATCGTGGTATGGTAGCTGTCCGTGCCGGCATCGTAATTCTTTTTTAGGCGGGTGTTGTGACATTCAGCGCATTGAGAATTCCAGTTCATACCCCGACCGGTCCAATGGCCGTATTCGCCCGGATTGCGGAGGTCGTCGCCATAGACGTAAAACCACTGGTTTGATTTCGGATCGTAAGAGGCTTCCTGGACTTGATAACGGCCGCCGGGAAAGGGTGTCAGAAATTGAATGAGCGGATCGTGTCCAAAGACACGCTCGATGCGGTAAGGCTGGCGGTTGCTTTCCAAGCCGAGGGTGACGATTTGAAATTGGCCGTTCTGAATCCGTGCAGTCGTGGTTTCATCGCCATGCTTGAAATCGCGCGGCGGGTTAAAAGCTGTCCGGTCTGTGGCCACCTGCAAAGGCCGTTCCGCGAGCGCGTGATTGGATTGCGCCCACAGGTCATAATCGGCACGGTGACAATCCCGGCAGCTTTCCGAACCGGCGAAGGCCGTAAAATGTGTTGCCTCATTTTTGGTGTTTTGGAATTCCGCGCCAACGATATGCGCCACAATCATTGAAAAGAACAAACCCAAATTCATCCAATTAAGGAGTGAAAATTTGGGCTGTTTGAAACGCACACATTATGATGGAAAATGCCGTCCTAAAGTCAACTTTTAGTCTAGTGTTTGAGGCTTTTGATTTGTTCTTTTAAGCCGGAACATTAACGCCAGCGCCACCGCATCAAAGATGGCCATGCGCGGGTCTTCATTCATATAGAATTTGCGTTTCGGCGGTAATTGAGATCCCAGTTGTTCTGGAAATCGTTTCGCCATGATTTCAGCCAGGTCATGTTTTGTCCCCTGACCATTAGGCAAAAAAGTCTTCATAACCTGCTCGCGCGAATATAATTTTACACGCACCTTGCGTAATTCTGCCCGTTTGGTGATTTGTTTGCAGAGCGTCCGTATTCGCGGCCAGCGTCGTGAGCCTTCGACAGAAGTGTTTTCCATGACCAAAACATCCGGCTGGTAGTGCGCGATCAATGCTTCCACTTTCTTCAATACTTGCGCGTTCTTGTCCCCTTTGACTGTTTTGTCAGTCGCTTCCACGATGGTTTCCTCTCCTTCCAGCACGACGAAGCCAAAGCCGCGGTAGGATGGTGCGATGGATAAAATACGAAAATCTTTTTTATTTGGTTGGGTCATGATTAGTTAAGTGATTTGCTGGTAATGTTGATAAGGGTCTGACGCCGGAGCGCGGCATGGCGATTTGGTTTCTCACACTCGATTTTGTGCGCCAGTATTTTGGCGCGTGCCACAATTCCCCGTTGAATTTCCTGATACAACCCGGCAAAGAGTTCACTGGCCGGCTTGTGATAGATAGCCTCAAAGGCCAGGATCGTCTCCAGTTTCGGCAGGCACGCGAACCGCTCATGACGGCACAATTTGGCTCCGCCATGGTTTCCCAGGAGAAAAGCCACTTCCTCCTGTGAAAGCGCCGTGCGTTTGCGGGTGGTTCGTAAATAATTAGGAAGTCGGGTCATGTGGGTTAAAAGCGAACTCATTGCGAGTTCAGACACACACTAGCGGATGCAAGGAAATCTGATAGACGGGTATTCTTGACGGGAACGTCAAGTTTTGAAACGAAAACACCGAGCTTAAAACTCGGTTTTGGACGGCAGTATTAAACCACACTATTCATTTTTAGTCAAATATAGCAACAGTTTCATCCTTATACAGCCTGCTAGATTCCTATTGAACTTCCCTGCTTCAGTCATATACTCAAACCACTATGAGCAACCAATTATCATCATTAACCACGACCCAACTCCGTCACGCAGCCGACCTTAAAGAGAAGATCGAAGCGTTGACCAAAGAACTTGCCTCGATTCTCGGCGCGTCAGCTCCGGTGGCTGCCAAGGCACCGAAGAAAAAAGGCGGCATGAGTGCCGCCGGCCGCGCCAAGGTGGCGGCCGCGCAAAAGGCGCGGTGGGCGAAGATTAAAGCGGCCAAGCCAGCCGCGAAACCAGCGGCCAAAGCCCCGGCCAAAAAACGCACCATGAGTGCGGAGGCCAAGGCCAAACTCTCGGCGATGGCGAAAGCGCGCTGGGCCAAGGTTAAGGCCACTGGAAAAAAATCACTGTGATTTTTATTTCAGATCAATAATGCAGTCCTGCTTTCGGCGGGACTGCATTTTCTGTTTTAGAAACTTGGCGTTTTCGTCAAGAATACCCGTCTAGTTGATTATCTTGGTGGCGGTAAAGTGGCTTCATGAAACCACCACAACAACTGAGCCGCGAGGCCATCGATGAGTTCAAAGCCATTTATCAGGAGGAATTCGGGGTGATATTGTCAGACGACGAGGTTCAGGAAATCGCCATGCGACTGCTGCGTTTCTTCGGGATTATTAACCGCCCCCTTCCTGATAATAACGACCCTTCGTTGACGTAATTTTTCTGCCGCGTTAGCATTGCCTTGTAATCTTCAAAAGTCTTCCGTTCCCCTTCGTTAATCACCAATCTCAATGCCTGGATATTTCATCTATTGCCGCAAATCATCCGAAGCCGAAGACCGGCAGGTTCTTTCCATTGAATCCCAGACCCGCGAGCTGGAGCAGATTGCGGCCAAGCTTAATTTATCGGTGGCTGAAATCCTGACCGAATCAAAATCCGCCAAAGACCCAGGTCGCCCCGTCTTTAATGAAATGATGAAACGCCTCTACCGGGGCGAAGCCGCCGGCATCATTTGCTGGAAACTGGATCGTCTCGCCCGCAACCCGGTGGACGGCGGTTCAATCATCTGGGCCATCAAACAGCACGGCATCAAAGTGATGACCCCGGCGCAAAGCTATGCCCGCGAGGATGACAACATCATCCTCATGTATATCGAATTCGGCATGGCGCAAAAATACGTTGATGACTTGAGCAAGAACGTGAAGCGCGGGATCAAAACCAAGATGGAAAACGGCTGGTGTTCAGGGGTGGCGCCGGTAGGCTATTTGAACCACACGGACAAACAGACAGGAGCAAACATCATCATCCCCGACCCGGAACGCTTCCCGTTAATTCGCCGGATGTGGGACTTGATGTTGACTGGAAATTACACCCCGCCTCAAATTGCTAAAATCGCCAACGAAAAGTGGGGCTTCCGCACGAGGACAACCCGAAAAATACGCGGCAAACCGCTTTGCCGGAGCGCCAGCTACCTGATTTTCAACCGCCCGTTCTACTACGGCGAATTTGAATCTCCCCAAGGCAGCGGGTTGTGGTATCGCGGAAAACACGCGCCGATGATTACCGAGGCGGAATATGACCAGGTGCAAACGTATTTGGGGCGCAGGGGCAATCCCCGCCCGCGCACGCACGGTCTGTTCCCGTTCACCGGCCTCATCCGTTGCGGCGAATGTCAGGGCATGGTGACCGCCGAAGAAAAGCACCAGGTCATGTGCGACCACTGCAAATTTAAGTTTGCCTAACCGGTTCTTTGCCAGGATCACCAGATGTCGGCAGAGCGGATCATCGGTCAGGCACAGGGCAAAATCATTGGAAATTATGCGTTCTGACCGGCAGGCGCGACAGTGTGGCGAGACTTTGTTTTTTTTATCCATAAACCGGGCGGAGATCACCCGCCCTACATACCAATACGGATGAAAGCCGCCAATCTTTCAAAAAACTTCAGGATTATGGACTTTGAGCACGAATTCATCTGTGTAAAAACCAACAGATAGTCACCTGTGAGGTTTCGGTAAATCCACTCCCGAATCGAACGATAACAGTATGCTCAACATCTGCCATTGCTTCTCGTCCGGCGTTTGAGTGCCGCGTTCCCAAGCCGAAACGAGCGATGCTGCAATCCCCATTTTACCCGCGACCTGATAGGGGTGAAGCCCCTTTTCATACCGCTTGGCTTGTATGTAATCACCAATGGTCTGTATGGCTCTTGGGAGCGCCTTCCGACGATGGCGATTGAGTGGAATATGGACGCGAGATACGCGAATGTGCCGTTGTGCACAAGGCAACAGGGCTATTCTCCCCCGGTGAGGACGGTTGTTCCACTAATTTAGTTTGCGCCCGAAGTCCGCCCTCATCCTTCTCCCCCAGGAGAAGGAACCGGCGGCGCACGTCACCCTATGCTCGGCAGTCCGTCCGGTCAATCCAGCGCTGGCGTTTTTCAAGACGCGGCGAACCTCCTACCCGGCTTGATTGGGACCCTCTGAACTAGGCCATTGAGGATGGGATGGTTTTCGGGTAACGAAAGGAAAACCATCATGAAGAAGACACATCATACGACCGAGCAAATCATCCGGATCCTGCGGGAGGCGGAGACCAGCGGGCAGAGC
>CAISYZ010000138.1 GCA_903889895.1 uncultured Verrucomicrobia subdivision 3 bacterium
AGCCTTGCCGCTCGGCTCAATGGGAAAAACAGCGCCGATAATTTCCAGTAACTGCTCCGGCGTCCAGTTGTTCAAATCCTTCACCACGCGGTTGTAGGGCAGGATTTGCAACTGGTTGTGCGGAAAAATCACGGCGAGAAATTGGCCGCTGTGACCCGCGCCGTTGCGGGTTTTGAAAACGCGTCCCGCCGCCGCGCTGCGATGATGTCCGTCCGCAATGTAGAGAAACGGAATCTGCGCGAACTGTTCTTCGACAAATTTAATTTCGTCCGCGCTGGAAATTGCCCACGAGGAATGACGCACGCCATCCGCGCCTGTGAAATCCACGGCGGACGTTTCGGAAATTTTCTGGGTGACGAACGCGTCAAAATTTTCCTGCGCGCGATACGTCAAAAACACCGGGCCGGTCTGCGAATTGAGCGCCTCGATGTGGCGCACGCGGTCGTCTTCCTTGTCCGGGCGCGTGAATTCGTGCTTCTTGATGATGTTCGCCAAATACTCTTCGCAGCTCGCAGCGGCAACCAAACCGACTTGCGCGTGCTGGCCCATGACTTGCCGATACAAATAAAAATTCGGCTTCGCGTCCTGCTTGAGCGCGCCTTGCGAAATGAGTTTGGCAAAATTCTCCGCGCCCTTCGCATAAACTTCCGCCGAATACAAATCCGTGCCAGCGGGCAAATCAATTTCCGGTTTGCTGACGTGCAGAAAGCTGAGCGGTTTGCCGGCGGCCATTTCGCGCGCCTCGTCGGACGACATTACGTCGTAAGGCAGTTCACAGATTTGGGCGGCGAGTTCGGGTTGCGGTCGCAGGGCGGCAAATGGTTTTAAGGTAGCCATAAAATTCGGCGGACAAATTATCAGGCGGCGGCGAAGGCGCACAGAAAATTAAATTTGCCGGAACAATTGATTGTTTTGTCGGCGACAAAAAGCGAATCTTTTCGCCGTATTCGCGGGTAAAACGACGGCATGAAATTCCAATTAATTTTCGCAGCGGTTTTATTGGCTGGATTGCTGGCGCGCGCCAGCAATCAAACGACCAATGAGATTGCCGACCACGCGACGTTCGCGCGGCAGCACGTGTTCATGATTAACAGCGCGGGTGTGTGCCTCGACCCGGCGGTGGAATGGAAGTGGGCGGAAAAAATCCCCCGGTTTTCCGTCAGCAATTCGCTTGAACAAGTCGGCGCGGGACTGGCGGCATGGAAAACGAGCGCGACCACGACGAATTCAATTTTGCCGCCGCGCGTGGTGGTGTTCGTTCACGGCGGCATGAATCCTTACGCAGCCAGCATGAAGCGGCTGCTCGACACAAATCTGATGGGCGCGCTTGCCGCCAGCAATTGTTATCCGATTTTTGTGGTGTGGAATTCCGGGCCGTTTAGCGCGTATGGCGAACATCTGCTTTACATCCGGCAGGGCGAAAAAAAGCCGCTCTACGTCGGTAGTCCCACGTTGCCGTTGGTGTTCGCTTCCGACCTCGCGCGCGGCATTGCGCGGCTGCCGGTGACTTTGTTTGGACGATTTTACAGCGATGCGTTCACGACGGAATTACGCAGCGATTCTGAATTGTCCAAAATCACCGGCGACTCGCGCACGGCGCGCTGGGAAAATTTTGAGAGTCTCATCCACGAAGAATTGCCGGACACTTATCATCCGCCCAAAAAAGAAGGCCACGCGCGCAGCGTGGTGGATCGCAGTGTTCACTTCACTGAATACGTCGTCACGCTGCCGACAAAAATTGTCTCGCTGCCGCTGCTCGACGGCATGGGTTCGGAAGCGTGGGACATTATGTTGCGTCGCACGCGCACGATGTTTGAGCCGACGGCGAGTTATGAGATTAGTAAAATGGTAAAAACTTTGGAACAGCCGAACATGGTTCGCTCCAATGAATTGAATACAGTTCATCGCTGGTTGAATCCCATCGCCGATGACGCCGCACTTTCCAAAACCAACGCGCAAGGCGGTGCGATGGATTTCTTTGGTGAAAAAGTGGCCGAATGGTCCACCAATTATGCGTTTGAATTTTATGGTCACAGCATGGGCACGATTGTGTTGAACGAATTATTTCGCAACCAGCCGGACATTCAGACCGAACGCATCGGTTATCTCGGCGCGGCGTGTTCGATTGAAGATTTCAAGACCGCCTTGTTCCCGTATTTGACCGTGCACACGAACGCGCAATTTTACAGCCTCTCGCTTCATCGCGAACGCGAGCGCGATGAGTATCCGCTCGCCGGTTTGCGCGTCGTGTTTTTACGCGACCTGATTGTGCGCGGTTCGTTGCTGAATTGGGTGGACGACATTCTCGCCAAGCCCAACACCATTTCCGACCGCACGCTCGGTTCGTGGGAAAACATCACGCGCGCACTGCCGGACGTGCCGCCGGATTTGCGCCGGCAGACGCACTTTCGCGGCTGCAACATCGAGGCCAGCGCGCCCGTGCGTGTGGACAACGCGCTGTCAAAATTGTCCGGCCAGCGCGAGCCGCAGGTTCACGGTGATTTCACCAAGACGATTTTTTGGAGCACGAATTTTCTCTGGCCGGTGGGCGTGAACCAGTTGCCGCTGCTCAAGCAATGAAGCCGCAACAAAGCTTTTTACCGCAAAATAAAACTTGCTGTTCCGCGTGCATTTGCTACTGTTCGCGGCTCGAAACAAGAAATCTCGAAAGAAAAATTTTATGGCACGCATTTGTGAATTGACCGGCAAACGCCCGATGAAGGGCAGCATCATTTGGCGCTCGGGTAAGGCCAAGAAATCCGGCGGTATCGGCACGCACGTCACCGCCATCACCAAGCGCAAGTTCCGTGTGAACTTGCAGCGTGTGAAGGCGCTCATGCCCAACGGCGAAGTCCGCTATATCCGCGTTTCCGCCGCCGCGCTGAAGCAGGGACTCGTCACCAAGGCGCCCAAGCGCACTTGGAAAAAAGGCGACGTCGCCAAGAAGGCGTAAGCTTTCTCCGCACCCGTTTTCTCTAAGCGAGGCCGTTTGGCCTCGCTTTTTCTTTCCCGCCAATGGTTGCCCGCTGCTGGGAGTTTACCGGCATAACTTGCGCTTGACCGGCTTGCGCACTCGGCGCAGTCTCGTGGCATGAATACCCGCCGGAACGCTGTTTTCACGATTTTCACCTTGCTGCTGATCGGTCTGGTGGCCAACGCCGCCAGCCATGCCTCAACCAGCTTCCGGCTAACCGTCGAACTGCGCGACGGCTCGCGTGTCATCGGCACCAGCCGGGACAGCTGGCTGGATTTTAGTTCCGACACCTTGGGTGAATTGAAACTGCCGCTGGAAAAAATCCGCTCCGTGGAATCGCAGACGCGCAGCAACCTCGTCAAGCTCACGACCACCGCCAATGATTCTTTGCTGGTGACCTTCATCACGGAAGAAATCCGCGTGCAAACTTCCTATGGCACGGTCAATTTGCCCGCCAACCTCGTCAAAAATATCCGCGTGACGGCGGTGGGCAAAGTCGGCCGACCGCAGGCTGGTTTGATAGCGCTGTGGAGCGTCAAGGATGGCATGGTTGTGGACTCCGTCAGTGGCAACAACGGCAATTTGAGTAACGTCAGCGTCACCGACGGTATCACGGGCCGCGCAGTCTTATTCGCGCCAGACAGTTTTCCCTACGGCACTTATTGCGGCGTGCAAATTGCCGACCAGCCGGCCTATGCGCTCACCAAGTCGCTGACCATTGACGCTTGGGCGCGGCCACGTGGCAACGGCTACTACATCTTATTCCGCGGCGACCATCGTCCCGGCTTGGATCCTTACGGCCTGTCTTCCGACGGTCATGGGAATTACGGTTTTGGCATCTGCGGCGGTGATAACAGCAGCGCTTCGGTCAACGCGCATATTGAAAGCGGCGTATGGGTTCACGTCGCGGGCGTGCTCGACGGCGATACTGGCACGATGAGTTTTTACACCAATGGCGTGCTCGCGGCGCAAACAACCACGACCGTGCGTCCGTTTGGCCCGCTGCTACCGGACCAGTCGCCCGGCATCGGCATCGGAAATGTGAATGACGGCGGCAACAACTTTCCGTTCATCGGTGAGATTGATGAGGTGGGCCTTTACAACCGCGCGCTATCTGCCGAAGAAGTCAACGCCATCTACACCGAACATGCGGCGGATGCCGGCGCGCGCGCCGAATTACTGCCGCCCCGCGCCGGTTTCCGCCCGCCGATGCACTACGGGCTGCCCAGCTTTCCAACCATTAATTCCCAATAAACGGGCGCCGCTCAAGGTGCCGCCGGCTCGTTCAATTCCAGCCGCACGCAGTCATACATCACGCCCTGCGTCCAATTGTTCGCGTATGAGGTGAGCGCGATGATGTTTGTGCCGGGGTTCAACAGCTTCGCGTCAAAAGTTAAATCGCGCTCAAACCAATAACCACAGATGCCGTCGCGGTGCATCACGCCGGTGGCGGGCAAGCGACCGGTATCGCCGATGCCGTGCTGGTTGACCGCGACCGACACGACCGAGCCGTCACGCGCGCCTGCAAAGGCCAGCCGCAGCGTTGCCCGGCCGGCGGGCGCGTTGGTGAGAACAAATTGAATTTTCCAAATTGTATTTTCGATGCCCCGGCTGCGGTATGCCGGCGCGGAAGTGGCGTTGCTGCCTTCATCATCTTCGCTGATGACGGGATGATTATTGCCAGTGATGTGCGGCGGCTGAACGTAGTTCCAATCGCGCCGCCAGTCGCTCTGGCCGATGATGAAGTTCACATCCTCCGGGAATTCCTTCGCGTAGTCGTAGTAAAGTCCCCACTGCCAGAAATGGTCGCCGTGGCGGAACTCGCGCGCGGTGCGGTCCGGCACGCCGATTTGCCAGAGCGTGCGCCCGAAACGCAGGGGCTGCCAGACCAGTTCACCGAGGGATTTTTGCTCTGCCATGCCGATGGCAAGATTGGTCAAAGTAAATTCGCCGATCGCCCCGTCGCCAAAGGCATGCAGCGTGTAATGCCCGGGACGAATATTGCGGATGGTAAAATTTCCGCCCGCATCGGCGCGCGTCCAGAACTGGTAAAATTTTGCGTCGCGCTGCCAGTCCACCAAGGTCGGGAAGCCGGCGCGGTTAACCCAGTTCGCAGCATTCGCTGGCGGTGTATTCGTGTTGCCGCCCCGCCGGCCAAAATTTCCGGCGCGCGGCGGCGGCGGACGATATTCCGGCGCGCTGACGCCGACCCAGACATTGCTCCAGCTCGCTTCGGGAGAAAAAGCGTCGCGCAAAATAATTTTGCCGCTGATGGTGCCGCGCTGTTCGGCGGGCGGAAAATTGGCGTCGTGGAACCAAGCATAGGGCCACTGGCGCATTTCATTCGTGGCCTGGACGAGCGCATTTTTCCACATCGCGTCTGGCGTGGCCGCCGCGTTGCAGTAAACCGCAAAGGGGCCGACGACCTTCGTCCATTCCTCGTCCGGCCCGATGCCGACGGACGTGCCGCCGTAATGGCTGCCTTGCCACATGTTCAGCAGTGTGGGTGTGCCGCCGGGATTCACGTCGAGATGACCGGTGAGTTCAACCTTCGTCGGCCCGCCGCCGATGAATTCCAGGCTTGGGTTAATGAGCCAGAGGCCAACTTTCGATTTTGTGCCGGACCAGCCGTAGGCGGGCATGGCGGTGAACGCGGCGGAATAATCGTATTTGTGTTCGACTTCACCTTTGTGGATGCCGGTGGTGAGGCGGCGGGCTTCCTTTAAATTCATCTGCACGCCGTGATCCCAGTCATAGCCGCTAGGCATGAGCCGCTGGCGGTCGGCATCCACGGACAGGAAATCAAAAACTTCGGGGTTTAGCTTGAGGCAATAACGCGATTCACCGGTGCCATAGCCGGGCATGCCAGGCGCGTGGTGTAAAACCGCCGCGACATAAACCATCGCGTCACCGCGCGCAAGCGAATAGCGGTAATCGGTATCGAGCGAAATGTTCGTGGCCCCGGCGACATTGCCGAACCGGCAGGAAACCTCGACCCGCTCGGGCGAACTGGCGACGACGGCCGCGAGATGTCCCGGCGCGCGGTTGTTGCCGCGGCCAACCGACGACCAGTAGCCGCCATTTTCCGCGAGCAGTTCGCGGCCTTGAAAGACGAGCGAATGCAGCGCGCCATTCCGTTTGGAGATTTCGGCGCGGACAATGCCGTTGTCGAGGATGAAGCTGCCGGCGCTTTCCGCCAATTTCACGGGTGGCGTGACTACTTGGGCATTGGCTGGTTTTTGGCTAGACGGGCAGAGGATTGCGGCGAGACCGATGACGGCCAAGAAATTTTTATTCACGATTTGGATGGATACGGCCAATTGCGGGCTGGGAGAACAGACGGCGTGTTGAGGCCAAGAGTTACAAGCAAGCCATGGATGCCAGGCGTTGGCTGGTTCCGCCTTGACGGCTTCAAGCGCGGCTGGCAAAGTTTTCGCTGCGCAAGCCAGCGTAGCTCAGCGGTAGAGCAATGCTTTCGTAAAGCAAAGGTCGCCAGTTCAATCCTGGCCGCTGGCTCCACCACCTCGCTTCGCGCGCGCGGAAAAACTTCCCGTTCCGCTAGCATTAGCGTGGGCGTCATATTTTTCGCTTTTCACGCAACGCTGATTGCCCTATGTTTACAAACCGGTTGCGCATATGGTGGAATTGGCAGACACGCTACTTTGAGGTGGTAGTGCCGAAAGGTGTGCAGGTTCAAGTCCTGCTATGCGCACCACTTTTTCTTCGGAAATTGATGGTTTCCTTGACTCCCGCACAGATTCCGCACAGATTTCGGAAGAGTTAACCCCTCCTAAAATGCGATTTCCAAAGATTGTTCACCATCAAAAGGCCGAGGTCACAATCTACGGCAAAAAGAAGAACTACCCTTTTTATCGCATCATCTACCGCGCTGATGGCAAACGTCGGATGCAACATTTCGCCAAATACAGCGATGCCCTAAAAGCTGCAGAAGAGAAAGCGGAGCAATTGTGGAAAGCACATCCTATCGTCGCATTGAGCGCGGTTCAGACACGGGACGCCATTACGGCCTTTCAAATGCTAGATGCTTTCCGGCCGAAAGGTGAACGCCTTTCACTTTCAACAATCGTATCAGAGACGATTGATTTGCTAAAACGAGTGTCAGGGCGGTCTTTGCGGGAAGTCGGAGATGGATTCCTCGCTTCTGTGGCCACCGTTAATAGAACAGACGTGGCAACGGCCGCATCTGAATTTTTACAAGCAGCGGATGTCCGCGCCAAATCACCAGACGGGCAGCGTGCGCAGATTTCATCAAAATACGCCTACAACCGCCGTAAACAGCTTGAAAAATTTGCAGCCACTTTTCCTGGAACTGCGTTGTCCGAATTAACGAAAGCACATGTCGATCAGTTCTTTGAAAATCTTGGAGAGATCGCATCAAAGTCGCGTAACAAAAAGAAGGCCATTTCGGCCAAAAGTCGCAATCACTACCGAGCTGTGGTCAGACAATTTTTTGCCTGGGCTGTTCGTAAAGATTATCTGCCGCCCAATCATCGATTGACTGAAGCTGAAAGTCTTCGTTCAGAAATTGCGAACACAACGGAAACACTTTTTTATACACCAGATGAATTCCTGGCACTACTCGTAGCCGCCAAAGACGAACTCGCCGACCTTCGCCCCATTGTTGCTATCGGTGGGTTCTCTGGCCTGCGCACAGCAGAAATGCTGCGTCTCGACTGGGCAGATATTTGGAGAGTTCCCGAACACATCGAAGTGTCCGCAGGCAAGAGCAAGACACGCCAACGCCGACTCGTTGAGACCTGCCCAGCGTTAAAAAAATGGCTTGAGCCGCATCTTGCAAAAAAAGCCGGGCCCCTCTGGAAAGGCCACGAAGTTACATTTCAACAAAAGTTTGTTGAGCTGTGCGAAATTGCAAAGCTTAACAAGAAGTCAATTGAACGTAAGAGCAACGGGTTGCGCCACGCTTTCTGCACCTACCATTACGCACTTCACGCGAATGAAAACCTGACCTCACAACAAGCTGGAAATTCGCCGGCCATGATCCACCAGCACTACAAAGGACTTGCGACAAAAGCTGAGGGTGAAAAGTGGTTTGCTGTGATGCCGCCCAAATCCTGATAGCGAAACCGGTCCAGCACGCGACTGCATCCGGCAAGAGTCGGTGCGTTCACTGCGCGCCCCGCTTGCTTCGAGACCAAAATCCAACGCGCACTCGACCGCGTGCGGGTTAATGGTGCATAATCCATTCCGTCATGGCAAACGATCCGTCAAAAGTTCTGATTTACCACATTACGAATGTGGCGAATTTGACGGGCATCCTCGAGGAAGACGGATTGCACTCGGATGCGGCCATGGCCAAACGTCAACCCGGCGTGATCATTGGCTATGACCACATCAAGCTTCGACGGTTGCAGAAAATTCCAGTTCCCTGCTGTGAGTGGCGCAGGGTCGGCGAGTTTGTGCCGTTTTATTTTTGTCCGCGATCCCCAATGTTGTTCACTGTGAATAAGGGCAACACCGGCCATGCGTCAGGTTGCCAGAAAGACATCGTGCACCTGATCAGCACGGTGGCAACCGGCATCGCCACGGGCAAAGCATGGGCAGTGAGCAGCGGTAACGCCGGCGCGTTCCACACGACGTTCGCAGCCAAACTGGAATCGCTGGATGCGCTCGACTGGGCAGCCATCCGCGCGACGCAGTGGCAAGGCAAGCAGCATCAGAAAATGGCGGAATTTCTGGTGGCCGACTTCTTTCCGTGGTCGGCTATCCAAGGAATTGTTTGCCAAAATTCCGTGACGGCTGCTAAAGTGAATGCGATATTAACTGGAGCCAAACATCAACCGCCCGTCGAGGTGAAGACGAGTTGGTATTATTGAATGCCATGATTGAAAAATCCAAAGGCAACCTGCTGGAGGCCCCGGCCGAAGCGTTGGTGAACACCGTGAACACCGTCGGTGTGATGGGCAAGGGCATCGCCCTGCAATTCCGTCAAGCTTACCCCGAAATGTATCGCGCCTACGAAAAGGCGTGTAAGGACGGTGATGTGCGCTTGGGCGAAGTGCAAGCCTTCGATCTTGGCGGTCTGGCTGGTGGTCCGCGCTGGGTAATCAATTTTCCGACCAAAGGACATTGGCGTGCTGACAGCCGGTTGGTGGATATCCAGACCGGTCTCGTTGATCTGGTGGCAAAAATCCGCAAGTTGCACATCCGATCCATCGCCTTGCCACCGTTGGGCTGTGGCAACGGTGGACTGGACTGGAATGTGGTGCGCCCGCTGATTGAAAAGGCATTCGCTGATCTGCCCGATGTCAAAGTTTTACTGTTTGAACCCGCAGGTGCACCAAAATCTGCGGTGATGCCGAATCGCACGAAACGTCCGAAAATCACCTTGGGCCAGGCTGCATTGGTCGGCTTGATGGATCGATATTTGCGCGGTCTGCTTGATCCGTGCGTGAGCCTACTGGAAGTCCACAAGCTGATGTATTTCCTGAAAGCGTCTGGTGAAAACATGCCGAAGCTTTCCTTTCAGGCCGGGGCTTATGGTCCTTATTCACCGGATATGCGTCACAGTCTGATCCGCATGGAAAATCATCTGACGCGCGGTTTTGGCGAAGGCAGTGACAAGCCAATGACGCCGGTGGAACTTCTGCCGGGTGCGGTTGAAATCGCGAACGAATTTCTTGCCACCCTGCCGGAAACCAAAACACGAATGGATCACGTGGCCGAACTGATTGAAGGCTACGAAGACCCTTATGGCATGGAACTGCTCAGTTCCGTGCACTGGGTCATGCAGCACAATCCTGGAGCACGCGAGAATGCGGACACAGCGATTTCCGGTGTGCGGAACTGGAATGATCGCAAACGTCGTTTGCTTAAGTCGGAACACTTGAAGCTGGCTTGGGAACGTTTGCGCCAACAGGGCTGGGACACCGCGTTGTAATTTGCACATTTCTCCGAAACCCAAGCACGCAACCGATTCTTCTGTCTAGCTGGTGTCTGGGAGCGGTGGATTCGACCTAATCAAGAAGGCGAATTGGGCTTGGACGATACTGGGCCGAACTTGTTTCAAATCGTGGAATCGTTCACCATCATCACGACAGAGCCGAATTTGATGGCAGCCAAAGTTCACTCAAGAATGCCGGTGATCATTGGCCAGGAGCATTATTCTTGGTGGCTGGAACCGAAGTTTGAGCCCGAGTTTTTGAAGACTTTGCTGAGGCCATTCCCTGCTAAATTGATGGATTGTAGGCAGGTTTCTGTGAGGGTGAATGATGCTAGGAATGATGGGCCGGAGTGTGTTGCGAGAAATGAGTCGTGATGTTTTAAAACACACCACTGACAACACTAGGCCACAGATTTTAATTGCTTCAATCTTGATTTCAACAAGAGGCTTAGCAAACTCTTGTGCATCCGAATGGATACGTCGAGGTCATGGCAACAGGAATTTATTAATCTGATAATGTCAAAAAAACGAAACAAATCCGCTTCAAGAGTTTGGGTTCCTCCTGATTCAGCATATGTTTTGGCGCCACGCCCGCTTCTTCAGCAACTTCCCTTGCTTCAGTGGGAATACTTTCAACGTTTGTGTGCACGGCTTGCCCAGAAAAGCGGGGACGTAGAATTCAGCCAGGAATATGGCCTGCCGGGACAAGATCAGGAGGGAATTGATGTTTATGTCCGCCATTGTAAACGGCGGCTGAAAAGTGCGGCGGGGGTCATGTGTGTGACGCGGCGGTTCAAAAGTGCGGCATCTTCATTAACCATGAAGCATGTATCGCAATATGAACGACTGGACCGAGATTCGCAGACGGGTGTTGGTGG
>CAISYZ010000139.1 GCA_903889895.1 uncultured Verrucomicrobia subdivision 3 bacterium
AACGAACCTTCGACCGCAGGAGGGGGCGAGCTAAAAGCTCGAAGCTCCCCCTCCTGCTGCTTCTACCTCGAAGCGGAATCAACAGCGTGACGAAACCCTGAAAAAACAGTCTTCTTTGCCCGGAGGGTGCAGCACTTTTCGAGCGCCACCCGCCGCACTTTTCAACCGCCGTTTACACTTACAGTGGCGGCACGACGCTGTCAGCCGGGCAATTGAACATCAACAACGGCGGCTCCAGCAGCGCCAATTCGGCCATCGGCACGGGCGCGTTCACAATTTCCGGCGGCACCATTGACAACACCAGTTCCGGCGATGTCACATTGGCTCCTGCAATTGCGCAAAGTTGGAATGGCGATTTCACTTATGCCGGCTCGCTTCATAATCTGAATCTCGGCACCGGCGCGGTGACTCTGGGTGCTAACCGCCAAGTCGCGGTCAGCGCCAACACGCTGACGGTTGGCGGAACGATCGGCGGAGCATTCAGTTTGACAAAAACCGGCAACGGCACATTGGCCTTGTCGGGAGTGAATACCTATTCCGGGATAACCACCGTGAACAGCGGCATATTGAGTGTCAGTGCTGATTCAGGGCTCGGAGTTGCGCCCGGTTCCACAGTCACCAACCAACTGACCTTGAATGGCGGCACGCTGAGCGTGCCGACCGGCTTTACGATGAACAGCAAGCGCGGCATAACACTTGGCACCAGCGGCGGAACAATTGACGTGGCGAGCGGACAGACATTGACCTACTCAATTCTTTTGAATGGCCCCGGCAGCCTAACCAAGAACGGTGCCGGCACGCTCGATCTCAGCTACGGTAGCGCGGATTCCACTTATAATGGTTTGACCTTGAACAATGGCACGGTCGCCATCAACAAAAGTAACATTGGCGCAGGATCTGGCATCGTCACCATCAACGGTGGCGGTATTCGCACCGATAGCGCCACGGTTCGCAGTCCAAGCAACCCGGTTGTTTTGAATGGCGACGTGACCTTGGGTGCCGCAGGCACGGCTAATCTGAATTTTAACGGCAATTGGACGATCACGAATTCTTCCCACACCATCACGGTGGATACCATCACGACGGCGATTGTTGGCGCAATTGGAGAGGATGTGTCCGGTCGTGGTTTAACTAAAGCCGGAGCGGGAAAACTGGTTTTTGCCACCGCTAATACCTATAGCGGAAATACGATAGTAAATGCAGGCGCGCTGCTAGTAACGAATATCGCCGGTTCCGGCACGGGCAGCGGAGCGGTCGCCGTTAACGGCGGCACGTTCGGCGGCAATGGAATCATTAGTGGTGACACCACAATCAATTCCGGGGCGACATTGCAACCGGGCCTTGGCGGCACGGATACTTCCACGCTGACTTTCGGTAGCATTTTGACCTTGTCCGGAACCAATCTTTTTGCGCTCAACCGGACCAACTCACAAATGGCCAGCAAAGTAGCGGGCACAACGATAGTTTCCAGTGGCGTGCTCACCGTGAAAAATGTTGGGGATCCATTTACTGACGGCGATACCTTCACGCTTTACACTGTTGCCCCATCTGGGACCTTTACCGCCACCAATTTGCCAGCCATTCCGGCCAGCGGCACGAATTGGTATACCGCCAACAATTATCAGACGCTTACCTACAATGTCTGGCCGACGGCGGGCAACACCAACTTCACCCACAAAAAGGGAATTTCAGTTCGCTTCAGCGTGGCGGATTTGCTGGCCAATGTCAGCGGTGCCATCAGTGGCAAGACTATCACCTTGACCAGTCTGGGCAGTCCGACCGTGACCGGTGCCATGGTTGTCACCAATTGTCCGTTGTCAAACAGCAACACGCTTATACTCTATATGCCCGGTTCGGCGGATGCCAATGACAGTTTCAGCTATACAATAAGCGATGGCCGTGGCGGCAGGGCCACGGGGACGGTGAATTTGGTGGTGGATACCAACGCGGTCTTTGGCACCCAAAGCCCGCAACTGACTGCTGATGGCAGTGGCAATATTCAGGTCAAGTTTTATGGCGTGCCCGGATATACCTATATCATCCAGCGCTCGCTGGATCTGGGGTCGTGGACAGATATCAGCACCAACTCGGCAACGACGGATAACCCGGTGATCAGCATCCTAGATGCTCCGGGTTCGCCGCAAGCGTATTACCGGCTGAAGTGGCAGCCGTAAGCGAAGACTTTGGTGGCGGTTTTGGGTTTCCGTCACCATTTGGGGTGGTTGCCGTGTCTTTGGGTTGGCACGGTCACCCGAACCGAAATTAGAAATACAAACAACAAATAATGATGAAAACGATTTTGACTCTGACGCTGCTATTGGCCGTTGCGCCCGCCTGGGCGCAGAGTAGCTATACCAACAGCGCGGTGACGGTGATTGCCGACGGGAACCCGGTGGGGGCGACTGAGCAGCTCAATGTGAGCGGTCTGAGTGGCTCCATCAGCAACGTGACAGTGACCTTGGACCTCACGGGCGGGTTCAACGGGGACCTGTATGCGTATCTAGTGAGTCCGGCAGGGCAGTTGGTGGTGCTGCTGAACCGGTCGGGCGTGGACGGGAGCAATCCGTTTGGCTACAGCGACGCGGGCTACAACATCACGCTTTCCGGGACGGCGACGAACGACGCGCATTATTATCAGGCGAACACGTATACGCTCGCGGGCGGGCAGTTGACGGGGACGTATGCGGCGGACGGTCGGAACATCAACCCGCAATCGGCCGGCAGCGTATTCGCCAACACAACCTCGACGGCGGGCTTGAATCTCTACACCGGCCTGAACGGCGGGGATCTGAACGGGACGTGGACACTGTTCATCGCGGACCTGGCGGCGGGCGGCGGCAGTCCCACGCTTAACTCTGTCGTCATCACCATCATGACTGTGCCAGAACCGCAGACATGGATGATGCTCGGCGGCGGGCTGGCAGTGTTCTATTTGTGCCGGAGTCGGCGGGTATTTGGATCGTGAGCAGAATTGCCAGACATTGGGAATCGGCGTGATGTTATGTCAGCTATAAATTCATTTAATAGCAGAAAATCTATCTTCGTTAGGGCGATCTCGAAGCATCTCCGTCACATTGCCTTACATCACCACATTGATGGCAGACGCCAGTCGCCAATGTGGTTTTCTTTTCTTCAAAATGTTAAATGGAGTGATTTTTACTGGGCCAAAGGTGTAAGTTGTTTGGCTAAGCATGCAAAATGCCTTTTTCTTTCAAGAAGAATTGTCGGAATCCTGATGTTGCTGGCGGTAATAACATACCTTGCCAGCACTGTTTCTGCTGCTAGTCATTCCGTTCGTGATTTTGGGGCGGTCGGCGACGGTAAAACTCTCGATACCGTTGCCATCCAGAATGCGTTGGACACTGTAGCTAATGATGGTGGCGGAGAAGTATTGATTCCGGCCGGCCGTTACATCACTGGCAGCTTGATTCTAAAATCCCACGCCACGTTGCGATTGGAAGAAGGTGCCACTTTGTTTGGCAGCCCCAATCCAAATGACTATCCGATCATTCGTGCCCGATGGGAGGGGATTGAAACCAATTGTCATCGGGCCTTGATTTCAGCCAATGCTGCAGAGGACATAACCATAACGGGCTTGGGAGTCATTGAAGGCTGTCCCAAGGTAGGCCAACTTCGCAATCCACGCGGGCCAACAGTCATTGAATTCAACGAATGCACCAATGTGTGCGTCGAAGAGGTTACTATAAAAAGTTCACGGATGTGGACGTTGCATCCCGCTTATTGCCACAATGTGCGGATTTTGAGGGTGACTGTTGAAACCACCGGATCCAATTCTGACGGAATTGATCCCGACTCATGCCAAATGGTTCTGATTGATGGCTGCACTTTCTCCACCGGCGATGACAACATTGCTATCAAGTCCGGAAAAGGGCAGGAGGGCGCGCGGATTGGGCGCCCATGTGAAGATATTGTCATCACCAACTGCACTTTTCTCAAGGGATATACATCCATTGCTTTTGGCAGTGAGCTTTCAGGAGGCATCCGTCGAGTGCATATCTCAAACTGCACCTTCAAGCAGGGGCGGGCGGCACTGCAATTCAAATCACGCTCTGGCCGTGGCGCCTATTTGGAGGATATCACCGCAGACCATCTTGTGGTCGGCCCAGAACCGTTGCTGGAGATGACCACGAACTATCGCTTTAATCCTGATCCACAAGGGGTGCCCGGAATAGCGGGTCTCACGCGTTTCAGCAACATTCGAATTAGTGACGTGCAGATTGACGCAAAACAACTTATGAGTGTTGAAGGCACTACGGAAAAACCAGTGGACGGACTTTACATCAGTCGCGTGACCGGAACGGTCGCTGCCGGGTCTGACATTCAACATGCCAGCAACGTAGTTCTGGCCGACATTCGTCTTGATGGTATTTCGGGGCCGCATTATTTCACAAACAATGTTTCTGGCATTGGCTTCAAATCGGCTGCCCCGATTAACGAACGGCCATCGCAAAAGGATAAATCCTTGGCCGACGCCCACTGACTTTAATTCATGTTTAAGATTCTATTGGTTGCTGTGCTGGCTGGATTGGCGGGAACCGTTTGGCCGTCCCAGGCGCTTGCGGAGCAAATAGTGAAAACCAATTTGCTTTCGATAAAAGATTTTGGAGCAGTCGGTGACGACGCGACGCTCAACACCCGGGGGATTCAGTCTGCGATTGACCACGCGGCCTCGAAAGGTGGCGGCACGGTGGTCATTCCGAAAGGGGTTTTTCTAAGCGGCGCGATTTTTTTGAAACCCGGTGTGAACCTGCATCTGGAAAAGGACGGGGTGCTCAAAGCTTCGACGGACATGACGAATTTTCCTGTGCGCCGCATCCGGATCGAAGGGCATTTCGAAGAGCATTTCAATCCCGCGCTGGTCAATGCCGAAGGCTGCGATGGATTGCGAATTGATGGCGCGGGCACGTTGGATGGAAACGGCCGACCGATTTGGGATCGCTTTTGGAAATTACGCCGGGCCGCCAAGGACCAAAAAAATTTCCGGAACCTGAGTGTTCCCCGCGCCCAGCTTTGCATTATTAACAACTCAAAGAATGTGGTGGTGGACGGCGTCACGTTTAAGGATTCCCAGTATTGGAATCTTCACCTCTACAATTGCCGCTCGGTGCTGGTGCAAAATGCGCGCTTTCAAGTGCCCGACGACTACAAGCAGGCCCCCAGCACCGACGGCATCGATGTCGATAGCTGCCAGGATGTCGAAATCAAAGGCTGCTATTTTTCGGTGACCGATGATTGCATCGCGATGAAGGGAACGAGTGGTCCCTTCGCATTGCAAGACAAGGAAAGTCTACCGGTGGGGCGGGTGCATGTCTCCGGTTGCACGTTTCTGCGTGGCCATGCCGCCGTTACCTGCGGCAGCGAGGCAACCATCGTGCGGAACCTTGTGGTGGAGAATTGTAAGGTCACCGGCGCAATGGGTCTGCTCACATTCAAATTGCGTCCTGACACGTCCCAGTGCTACGAGGATATCCACTACCGCAACATCACGCTCGACAACGAACGGGGTGTGATCTTCGCCATCAATCCCTGGGTTCAATACTCTGACCTGAAGGACCAGCCGTCGCCGAAGTCGGTGGTGAAAAACGTGACGGTCTCAGACATCAGGGGTTCATTCGGCGCGTTTGGTGACATCGTTGGAACACCGGAAACGACCATCAGCGACATCACGCTCGAAAATATTGATGTGCAACTCAAGGGCGCGAATTTGAACACCGATCAGGCGAAACACCTGAAGATCAAGAATGTCACCGTCAATGGCAAACCGTTCACAGTCCCGGCAATCTAACGCCAATTGAAAATAACCCTGTTTAAACGAGTTTGTATTTGCATCCTGCTGGCGGCGGCTGGAACCGCATTGGCGAACCTTCCCGGCGGCGGCACCGGCACGGGCTCGAATGTTACACTCGCCGACAATGGCAGCACGGTGACCATCGGCAACGGCATCATCTCGATTCTTTGCACCAAATCCGGCGGTTCCATTGACCAAATCAATTACACCTTCAACAACACCGGCAGTTCACAGACACTGAACCTGCTTTCGGGAAATCCCAATGGCGGTCAATTGTATTGGGAAAGTGGCAACAACCAAGGACTGACATTTACCTATTCAATTGTCGCTAATCCCGCCAGCAACGGGGGCAACTATGCAGAAATCGCAGTGACAACCCTGTCGGAGTCGAACAGTGTGCTGGAGGTGCATTACTCCCTGTCGCGTGGCTCCACCGGATTTTATGTTACGGCGATCTGGCTTCACCGCAGCATTGACGGCGCCTGGAGTCTGGGCGAGTGTCGCGATAACATCTATGCGGGTTCGATCTTCAACTGGATGAGCGTGGATGCGACGCGAAACCGGTTGATGGATGTTTCGTCCAGCAGCTTGCGCATTGGCGTTCAGGGTGCTCCGGGGGAGGTTTCGCTGTGGACGAACGGCATTTATGCCGGCCAATACGAGGACAAATACAAATACAGCGCCGATTTTGGCGACCAGCGCGTCTGGGGCTGGAGCAGTGTCGGCACCGGCGGAAAAAACGTCGGCCTCTGGAATGTTTCGGCCAGCGCGGAATACTACAACGGCGGCCCGCTGAAGCGCGAATTGATGTCTCACCTCGGCACCACTATTTTGAACATGGTCAATGGCGGTCATTATGGTGGCGGTTCGGACGGATCATTTGCCGCCGGCGAAGTGTGGACCAAGGTTTGCGGTCCATATTTTATCTACTGTAACAATGTCACCAACACCCTCACCGGCACCAATGCCCCGGCACAGGCACTTTACACTGATGCGCTCGCCCAAGCCGCCGCCGAGGCCACCGCCTGGCCTTACAATTGGTTTACCAATGCAAACTACGCGCCAGCCTCAAATCGTGGCACCGTCAGCGGTCAATTGATCATCAACGATACCAATAACCCGAATGCCTCTGTTTCCAACCTCTGGGTCGGTTTGATCCAACAACCGGCCACGACTGCCGGCGTCTATGATTTCCAAGGCTGGGCCAAACCTTATCAATTTTGGGTGAAGACGGGTTCGAATGGCACCTTCACCCTTCACAACGTCATTGCGGGCACCAATTACACACTGTATGCGTTTGGTCCCGGCGCCGCCGGCACTTTTCAATCACAGGCCCAAACCGGTGGCAGTGCGCCGAACACGCTCGACATTCCGGCCTCGCCGTTCAGCGTGACGGTAACGGCGGGCGCGACGAATAATCTTGGCACGAAAACCTGGAGGCCGACGCGCATCGGACCAACGGTTTTTGAAATCGGCTATCCCGACCGCACCGGCCGAAAATTCCGCCACGGCGACGATTGGTGGGTAGGCGACATCGGTCCAAGCAACACGGCGCCCAGTCCGGTATGGGGCAAGCATTTGGAATTCCCTTTTGATTTTCCGAATGGCGTGAGTTACACCGTCGGCCAAAGCCGTTGGACGACCGATTGGAATTATGTCCAACCTGCTGTGATCAACGGTGCGGGGGCGTTTGGCGGGTCCGCTTCCACGATCAACTTCAATCTTGCTTCCGCGCCCAGCGGCAATGCCTCCATTTACATCGCGCTCGCCTCGGATTATCAAGGCCCGCTCAGGGTCATTGTCAATGGCACTGACATCGCCAGCGGCACCACCGGCTATTTTCCGGCTTACAACAGTTCCGGAAATCAGAGCGACGCCACCATCCGCGAGGCCATTCACGGACTGTATTCGGACAACCGGATTACTTTCTCCGCCGGCCTGCTGCAAACGGGGCCGAACACCATCACCATCAATATGCGCAAAGGCGACGACTCGTCTGGGCTGGGTTCCGGCTGGATGAACCATGCGATGTATGATTATGTGCGACTGGAACTGACTGGGTATGTGCCGCCGCCGCCGGCAAGCGCGATTGCTTACGCGGGCAACAATTGCAATTTGGTTTGCTGGCCGGTCACACCCGGAGCTTCGAGCTACAAGATTTGGCGTTCAACGACCTCAGGAAGCGGCTATGGTCTGCTCACCAATGGCGTTGTCGGCCCGGTTTGTGGCAGCGGGTGGAATAACGCAACCTGGCTTGATACGACGGTAGCGAACGGCTCAACTTATTACTATGTCGTTCAGTCCGTGAATTCAGCCGGCAGCAGCCTCAACTCGACGCAAAGTCCCGGGGCGATTCCATCGGGTTTGATTTCCTCCAGTGCCCCCGCCACGCCAGCTGGCGTGACAATCGTCAGCAGTAGCCACCAAAGTGCGACGATTAACTGGAGCGGGTCGTCCGGTGCGAATTTCTACACCGTTTATCGCGCAACCCTGTATAACAACGGCGGCGGCGCGTCAAACGTCCTGGGAACAGTTGTGCTGGCCAACAATGTCACGGGCGCGACTTACACCGACAATTCGCCAACGGACGGCAGCATTTATGGATATTATGTCACGGCAACGAGCGCGGGTGGGATGAGCGGAAATTCCGCGATGGCGGTCACGGTTCCGCGTCCCGTGCCGCCGGCCAACGCGACGACAGCAACTTCACAAACCGCCGCGACGACCAATAACATCAAGATCAAATGGACTTCGGTTTCCGGTGCGGTGGGTTATGAAGTGAGCCGGGCGACCAGTGCGACCGGGCCGTTCACTTTCTTACAACCCGTGACGGAAACGAATTACACGGATGGGAGCCTGGACACTGGCGTGTCCTATTATTATCAAGTGGCGGCCATGAACGCCGGCGGAGTTTCAACCAACGCAACCTTGCCGGCCTACACCATCGGCGCTCCAATTGGCCTGATAACAATTCCCGCCAATGCGCAGATCGTGGTGGACTGGGCGGCGGCGCCTGGCGCCACAAATTATGTGGTTCAACGTTCCACCACCGATGGCGGTCCTTACACGACGATTGTTGCCACGACGAATTCGGTCTATCTCAACGCCAGCCTGCAAAATGGCACGACTTATTATTACGTCGTTTATGCCAACACGCCATTCGGCCCCAGTCCGCCGTCGGCCCAAGTGGCAGCAACACCCAGCACAAATGTCCAGATCATGGCGACGGCGTCAATGCCGGGAACGACGGTGGCCAGTGCGACCGGCCCGACACTCGCGACCTCAACCAGCTTCGACCTGAATGGCGGCAACGCGGTCGCTTTGATCGTCACGAGCGAATGCGGTTCCAGCACTCCCGCCGTCAGCGCCACCTTTGCAGGACAATCCATGATTCCGGGCGTAGTCACCAACCAAGCAAATCAATGGGCTGGCATTTTCTATTTAATCAATCCCGCGGCAACCGGCGGACAATTCGTCATTACCAGCACGAACAGCAGCACAACCGGTCTGGCCTACAGTGCGATGGCGCTGGGGAATATTGGCGACGTGGCCAGTCTGGCGGGGGCCGCGAATACGCTTACCAGCGGGACCACTTCTTTGACCTACACGACCGCGACTAATGCGGGGTATGTTCTCGCCGCCGCCATCAACAATGGATATAGCTCCACCTACCCCGCACCAGCGTATAACCCCGGCAACAACGCCAACCAAACGCTGTATGGCCCCGCACTTTTTCCCGGAGGCAGCAGTGGCCACCTGCATCTCTATGGTGATGTGCCGACAGCCGGCACTTATACTGATATATACACCAATATGAATAACACCAGCCAACGCAACGCCTATGTGACGCTGGTCTTTGATGCGAACGTCCTCGCCGCACCAATCAACACCAACCCGCCGGTCATCTTGGCGAGCTACGCGGGTGGCATGCTGACGCTCGCATGGCCGACGAACCCCGGCTGGACCCTTCAGCAACAAACCAACAGCCTTTCGAAAGGCCTGGGCTCAAACTGGGTGGACGTGCTGGGCAGCCCAGGCATTACCACGACAAACATCCCGGTGGATCCGGCTTCACCAGCGGTTTTTTATCGGTTAAAGCTTTGATTATTTTATTCACCGCGGCGCCTTGCGATTGAAATCGCGCCATTCAAATTCGCGTTCACTTGGCAACTCGCCCCGGGCAGCCAGGAGAAGTCGGGAGTCGTTGATCATGTAAACAATCTTCGGCGTCCGGTCGTCGTCAAATAAAAATCAGTTCGCCTTCGCTCAACAATGACGAATCGCGCGGCAATTTCACGGTCTCCATTTACGAATGCCAATTCCCGCGCGCGGACGCCGGCGCTCATGCTGGCGGCGGCGGCTAACGCCACCGCTACGCCAGCACCGGCACGCCTTCACAGGTTTACGAAAGTCACTCTCGGCGTGCCTTTCGCTGACAGCGCGCGCGATTCGGACGCGATAGGTTCGCGAATGATTTGGTTTCAAGAGAACCATTTTGGTTCGCCATGACTTGCCGCGCTGTGCGGCGTCGAAGTCCTCGTCGCTAACGCTCCTCGTCGTGGTGGGTTGGTCACACTTCCGGCAGCGTGACCAAGGGCCGCGAGACTTCGTCCGGCCTTGTGGGTGCAGGCTTCGCCTGCCAATACGACGCGAGGCGTTGCCTATCGTCGCGGGCAAGCAATAGATGATTGGCTCCCTACGGTCGTGGATAGTTTGCTCGCG
>CAISYZ010000140.1 GCA_903889895.1 uncultured Verrucomicrobia subdivision 3 bacterium
CGAATCTTCAAAGACATTGAAGGCAAAATAAACATCTTCGCCAGCTTGAAACCCGAAATAATTACTCATCGCGCCGGGGTTCTGAATCGGATCAATTCCCCGTCCGGGAATCGGCTCGGCAATTTCATTATCGAGCTGCGTCGTCCAATTGATGTCGGTTTCGTTGCGGGTCAAGTCGGTATTGCGGCACGGATAGATATGACCGTAGCGGGCAATAAGCCAAACAACTCGCTTCCCGGTTTCGTGTTCTTTGGGCAAACGCAGCGGCCTTTGCAAATCGTTCAGTTTCGCCGTCACCTGTCGTTCCATATCGGACAGGCGTTGTTTAAGGCGTTTAATGTTTTCTTCAGCGGCAGCAAGACTGTTTTTAACTTCCAATTTGTGGGCCTGTGCGGTTGCGAGTTCCGCATTGAGAAATTTCAGGCGCTCCGCCGGATCGGCAGCACTGGCTGAATCGAGTTCTTTGCTGTTCCGGGCAACGGTGTCACGGGCCTGTTGTATCGCGTCCTGAAGGTCTTTTCGGGTTGAAAGCAGGGATAATTGCTGTTTCCAGCGTTCATCACCGGCCTTTGCTTTAAGTGACGCGGCAAGTTGAAGTGATTGCTGAAGGTTGGTCTGGGCAAGAGCAAGACGACGCTGAAGCATTTCCTGTGAATCAGACGAAGCTTCCGGCTGACTCTTTTCCTTGCTAGTGAGCAATACCACAAGCACCGCCAACAGAATAATTCCACCAAACGCGTTGCACAGTGTATCGAGCAACAAATAGAGGCTGTCGGGTGGTGTTTTTCGGCGAAGATTCATTTTATCCAAGACCGGCCCATTCGAGCAATTTTTGCCACCAGCTCTTATCTTTTGGCGTCGCGGGTCCACCGGTAGCAGCGGCGGGGTGCGGTTTGTCAGGCTTCGGGGGTGTCGCAGCCGTTGCCGCGTTAGCCGGAAATGCTGGATTGGCGTTTGAAACAGACGAATTTTGACCCGGCACGCTGGCAGGCGTCCCGGCCGGCGGCATGGAATCATCAACCGGCGGGGGTGTAGAAAAATGAATCTGACGATCTTCTTCCAAGGCGTCAAAGCCAACATCAAATCCTAAATCACGGGCAGATTTAACAAGGTCTTGAAAAGTTCCGATGCCAGACGGTCTAACTAGAAACACCACATATTGATCGAGTGATTTTGCTTCGCGAAGGTATGATTTGAACGCGGTATCCGCGTCTAATGTTCCTAACTGTTTACGTTGCTCAGGATGATCAAAATGCTCAATCGCCACGCCGGCACCGGCCACAGTCACCAGGATTGGCTCTTTGGTCGTGGAGCTTTGATCGGGAATGAGCCAAAGTTGCCCATCCCTCTGGCGAAGTTTCAGGAGTTTTGTTTGCTGTTGCGCAACTTGTTGCTCCAAGGTTGCCATCTCGCCGCGAGCTTTGGCATCTTGCCGTGCAATAGCCTCCACTTCTTGAATCACACGTTGGACCGTGGCTTTCAAATCGGTAAGTCCAAGAACCTTGTCGCGCGCGGCAATGGTCGCCTGACTATCGGCCATCTGGTCAGCGACCGCAGCCTGTTTTTTTTGTTCCTCGGCCAACTGTGAACGCAGTCGGGAAATGTCGGCCTGTAATTTTTCCGAGCTGGGAGCGGTGTCCGCCATCGCCAACAATTCCTGCAACCGGCGGTTTTCCACATCCGCTTCCGCTTGTTGCGCGAGCGTTTGCTGAAGTTGCTGCTCAATTTCGGAGTCCGCAGCTTGGGAACTGCTGTTGGTTGGCCGGCCTAAATCTGTTGCCAGCAGCAAGGCGACGAAAATAAGCACGCCGCTGACGGCGGTGATGATGTCAGCAAACGCGAAGAAACTAATCTTCGAATCAAGACTTCTGAGCCGACTGCTCATGACTTAGTTTCTGTGGCATTTGTTGCAAAAGGCGGTTGCTTTCGATCCGCCAGACGGAGCTTGGAGATAATATGTGAATGGCAGTAGTCGTTACATTCATCAAGAAAAGCCATCTCGCGTTTCTGTTGAAAGGTAATTACCAATTGCAAAATAAGGGTGAAAGTAAGGGCAACCAAGGTGGACTCGAAAGCCGTGGCAAGCCCGCCGGTGACGCCCTGAAGTGATGCGCGGATCAAAGTTAAGTCGCCGGCAGCCTGCAATGTTTGAGTGAACCTCCCGATGGCGAGTGATAATCCTAAAACCGTTCCGATAAATCCCAACACCGGGATCGCCCAAACCAGACCATTGACGACGGTGTAACTGGATGCCACCTGATCTTCGTCATTTTCCGCTTGGGCGCGAAGAATTGCAGATACATCGCCAACTTGGCCAATGTTCTTGAAATTGGACAAGGCTCGGTCAAGCCGATTGAGCAAGATAAAATGGCGCGGATGATCAACCATTGAATGAATACGGGCAAGAACCGTGGCGGCAGTGGTTTCTGTCAGTATAAATTCTGGCTCTGTGGGGACAGCAGCCAGGTCCAGAGCACGCCGTTGAAATTTAATTTTTTTCCCCTTCAAAAAAAGTATGGCGAGTCCGCCAAAACAGAAAAAAGTAGCCGGAATCACGGCGAACTGATTGCTGGGCCGCATATAAATGGTAGCAACCGGCGACAATCCCGGCACATGAACGAAAACGAACAGCATCAAGGCATAAAGGATTCCTGTCGCCAACGCACCGATGAGAAAAGCGAAAGCATGATTGACGCTGGTGTAACGTCCGCCTTTGAAGCCAAAACGATTTTCGATGTCACCTTGCGACCACGCAAGCAAATCAGAATTGCCCGATGCGCCATCGGCCGTTTTTTTAGAGATTGGGAATTGTGCCATAGTTATTTTAGTTTTTATTGCGAGAGCCAATTGCAAGCATGATGGTGCCGGCAACTCCAAGTCCAATACCAATAATGATCCCATTCTGGCGGTCAGCCATCAGTCCAATATTGTTGACGCGGCCATAACCACTTTCAACAGACGCATCAAAGGCCAGGAAAAAATATGCGGCTAAAGCTATTCCAGCAATTAGCAAAACCGCGCCTAGAGTTTGTAGGCCGGAAGAGCTGGTTTGGTTTGCCTGTGTTGGTTGGCGTGAATTATCTTCGGTCATCTGCCGAGATTTGGCGGTCGCAATTTGTTCGCTCCTTCGCCTTTCTTCGGCCAATATTTCTGCCTGCCGGTGTTCTTCCTGTTCGCGTGCCTCCTGCTCGGCGGCTTGTCGCATTCGTTTTTCCTGGTCTTCTCTCGCCTGATTTTCCGCCCGGAGCACGGTTTCTCTTTCTGCGACATAGTCACGAATCGTAACCCACTTGCCGTTGTAAAAAATCTCATGCAACAACCC